>CAZJHA010000068.1:0-9599 GCA_964545755.1 uncultured Halobacteriales archaeon
GGCTCATGCCGGCCTTGTAGCCGGCGAACCCCTGCAGCCCGGGCTGTCCGTCGTCCGGCCACGAGCCAAAGCGCGGCACCTCACTGCTCGCGCGCTTTCGCGGCCCGTAGCCGAGCGAGCCTTTGCGTGGTCTGGTTGGTTGTACCATGTGTGTGTGCTACCTCACTGTGGAAGCGTCAGGGGCGCGAGCGTCGCGAACACCGCCTCCTCGGTGCGGACGACCTCGCTGCCCTGCTCCGGAACCGTGTTGAGCCAGCAGTCGAACCCTGCGTGGTTCGAGTCGCTCGCCACCGACGCTTCGTCGATGCCGAGCATCGCCGGCAGCCCTCTCTCGGGCGCGCCGAAGGCGACGGTCAGCCCGTCGTCGGCACGTCCGGCCAGCGCCCCGAGTCGCGTGGTCGTCAGCACCTCACCGTGGCGCGACGTGGCGACCCGAAGCCCGGCATCCTCACGGCCGAGCGCTGCCGAGAGGTCCGCGCGCTCGACGGCGAAACCCGGTGGGGCTTCGTCCGTGATACGCGCGCGAACCGGCTCTCGCGAAGAGATCCTGACGGTCACGCGCTCCCCCTCGTCGACCGCCATCTCTGGTGGTGCGACGAGCGAGATCGGGTGTTGCAGTCCGCAATTGACCCGAACGCGCCCATCAGGGCCGACCTCGGTCACGATTCCCTGTCTTGACGACCCCGAACCGTTCGATTCGGAGCCGGTCCGAGCGGCCGCGCGAAGCGGCGGCAGGACACCCGCGTACTCCAGTTCGTCCCGCGTGCCCCACGCCTCCTTTCGGAGGTAGGGAGCGGTCGCGGCGTAGGCCAGTACCGTGGAAACGAACCCGCCACCCCACCGCCGGTCGCCGTCCGGGTCGGGGAAGACCACAACGCGGTCGACCCGGAAGACGGTGGCCGCACGGGCAACGAGACCGACCTTGTGGGTCGCCTCGCGCTTGTCGGCGGCCTCCCGGCAGAGCGATGACGGCACGAGCACGCTGCGTGTCATGCCGACGCTTTCGCGCCGTGCCACTAGACTGTGGCGCTCCTATCGGACTCGATGATAAAAGGATAGCGTTTCCGTGCGGCCGTGGCGGGCGTTCACAGGACACCGTGGGCCATGAGTGCTTCGGAACGTTTTTACCCTCGACCCTCCGACGATTGAGTACAGGGCGCTGGTAGTGTAGTGGTATCACGTGACCTTGCCATGGTCACAACCCGAGTTCAAATCTCGGCCAGCGCACTTCTCAGTGTCCGTATCGTCGAACCGCTGATGGAAACGGACGAGCGGCTGCCGTCGCTACCCTTTTACCCCCACTCTCGCAATCGGGGTCATGCTCACCGTCCGGGCCCCGGCGACGAGCGCCAACCTCGGGAGTGGCTTCGACGTCTTCGGCGTTGCCCTCTCACGCCCGGCCGACATCGTTCGTGTCACGAAGGCCGACGAAACCACCATCGAGGTCACGGGCACCGGCAGCGAATACATCCCCGAGGACCCCGAAAAGAACACTGTGGGGGCGGTCGCGACGGCGCTCGACGCGCCGGCTCACATCGAGATCGACAAGGGAATCAGGCCGGCCTCGGGGCTTGGCTCCTCGGCGGCGAGCGCCGCGGCCGCCGCCGTCGCGCTCGACGAACTCTACGACCGCGGGAACACGCGCGAAGAGCTCGTCCCGATTGCCGCGGAGGGCGAGGCCGTGGTTTCCGGTACTGCCCACGCCGACAACGTCGCGCCCTCGATTCTGGGCGGGTTCACCATCGCCACCGACGAGGGTATCACGGGGGTCGACACGTCGATACCGCTCGTGGCCTGCCTGCCCGAGACCGTGGTCTCGACGCGCGACGCGCGCCGAGTAGTTCCTGAAGAGGTGACGATGGGCGAGCAGGTCGAGACCGTCGGCAAGGCCGCGACCCTCGCGGTCGGCATGTGTCGTGACGACCCCGAACTCGTGGGCCGAGGAATGGATGATTCGGTGGTGACGCCGGCACGTGCGGCGCTCATCGATGGGTACGAGGGGGTGCGCGAGGACGCGTTCGCTGCGGGAGCTACGGGCGTAACTGTGAGCGGGGCCGGTCCCGCGGTGCTCGCGACCTGTCGGGCGGGCGAGCGGCGGGCGGTCGGCAGCGCGATGCTCGATGCGTTCGCCGACGCCGGCATCGAGGCGCGCGTCTATCGGTCGCGGGTCGGCCAGGGTGCGATGATTCACTAAGGCCGCTTTCTCGCACTCGGCTCGCTGGCGGCGTCGAGCGCCTCGGTGAGGTGCTGGTTCACCTGCTCCGGGTTCGGGACGTTCGCGAGGATGATGTCCATCGTATCGGAGCCGGCGGTGTAGATGGTGATGTCACCGTAGGCGAACAGCCGTTCGGTCAGCGACTGGCTGAACGTCGTGTTTTGCACTCTGTCGAGGCGTATCTGGGCGACGCTCTGGTTGACGAGACCGGCCTTCCGATAGACTTCCTCGGTCGTGAGGACGTACCGAGTGCTCACGAGCGAGACGTACGCCCACGCGACGACGGCGATACCCAGTGGGACACCCAGCAGGGGCAGCCACCGAATCGGCGGGTCGGTCAGCACGACGGTGAGCGCGAGACCGCCGAGGGCGAGTGTGAGTCCGACGACCACCGAGGGAGTGATGAGTCGGAGGCTCGGGTGGCCCTGCCAGAGCACCTCCTCGCCGTCGGTGAGCGTGACCCAGTCGGCGACGTCGTTCCGTGTCATCGGCTTCTATAACGAGGCCGGATGGATATACTGTGCGACGGCGTGGCCGCCGTGCGGCGGTGCGGTCGCGGCCGCCGGCGCAGTGCGGTAGCGGTTTGCGGTGCGGGCCTTGGCGGATGAAGGGCGAGGCCGCTTCGCGGCCGAGGGCTTCGGCGGTGTGGTGTGTGATTGCGGAGCGGTCGCGGGATGGGTCAGTCGTCAGACCGCGAGTGACCGGCGGGAGCGAGCGGGCCGAGGAACCCTCGAAGGGGTGACGTTAGCTTTTGATCCACCTTTTGCTACGGTCGCTCGCTACGCTCGCTCCCTTGCAAAAGGTGGTGGTTCGTAAGCGTTTAGCCCGGTGGCGCGCTACCGCCCGCATGGCGGACTGTCCACTCGCCGACGAATGCCCCAGTTTTTCAGAGCGCATCGACGGGATGGGCTGTCAGCATTACGGCAATCGTGGCGGCGCGGAGTGGTGTAACCACTACAACCAGCCGATTCGAGAGCTGAAATCACAGCCGGTGACCATCGGCGAGGAACTGGTCGTCACCGTCGAGGACATGCACGAGAGCGGGGCGGGCGTCGGCCGCACCGAGGACGGGTTCATCGTCTTCGTCGACGGCGTGTTGCCCGATGCGCGCTCGCGGGTGAAGATCACGAAGGTCCGTTCGAATCACGCGCGGGCGGACGAACTCGAACGGCTGCCGATGGACGAGGAGGATGAGGGCGATGCGGACGACGATGGGGCCGACGAGGATGTGGACGACGAGAGCGAAGCGGACGATACGGACGGGCGACCGAAGCGCCGCCAGCGCCTCGGCAGCCGCGAGAACTTCTGGGGCGGGTAGGTCGGACTGGACAGTCCGATGGCCGACGAGGCGGACGATGTCTTATCCCGGACGGGTTTCGACCCGACGACAAGCGTGCTCACACCCCGGCAGGCCACGGTGTTGGTGCTGCGCGAGCGGGGACTGAAACAGCACGCCATCGCCGAGCGACTCGACACCTCGCGAGCGAACGTCGCGGGTATTGAGGCGAGCGCCCGCGAAAACGTCGAACGCGCCCGCGAGACCGTGGCGTTCGTCGACGCGCTCGAAGCGCCGGTTCGCATCACCATTCCGGCCGACACCGACCTCTACGACGTGCCCCAGCAGGTGTACGACGCCTGTGATGAGGCCGGTGTGAAGGTCAGCTACACCGCGCCGGAACTCATGAACGCCGTCAGCGACCGCGCCGGTGGGGCGGTACGGGGCCGCGAGGTCAGGACGGAACTGTTAGTGGGCGTCACCCGTGCAGGTGAGGTGCGGGTGCGCAGTGGAACGCGGGACGGACATGGAACACTGGGAGAGCAGGAGCTATAACTCGGGCGGCCATCGGGCCGGTATGGACTTCGAACTCGACGGCAATGCAGCGCTCGTCACCGCCAGCACGAGTGGTCTCGGGCTGGCGAGCGCCGAAGCACTCGCCGCGGAGGGAGCGGACGTGGCCATCTGCGGACGGAACGGCGACCGACTCGACGAGGCACGCGAGACCGTCGCAAGCGCGGGTTCGGGCGACGTGCTCGCGGTGCAGGTCGACATCACCGACGGCGAGGACATCGAGCGACTCGTCGAGGAGACGGTCGAAGAATTTGGCGGTCTCGACCACCTCGTCACGTCGGCCGGCGGCCCTCCCAGTGGGGAGTTTCTCGACATCCCCGAAGAGGAGTGGTACGCAGCCTACGACCTGCTGGTGATGAGCGCCGTCCGCACGCTCTCGGCGTCCCACCCGCATCTCGAAGCGAGCGACGCCGGAACGTGGGTCGCCATCACCTCGACGAGCGTGAGCGAGCCGATCGAGGGCCTCGTCCTCTCGAACGCCGTCCGCCGCGGGGTCACGGGAGTGGTCGATACCGTCGCGCGGGAGTTCGCACCCGATATTCGTGCGAACGCCGTCCTGCCGGGCAGCCACGAGACGCCGCGTATCGAGGAACTCGTCGAGGCGGGTGTCGAGCGCGGCGAGTACGACAGTTACGAGGAAGGACTGGCCGACTGGTCCGACGGGATTCCGCTCGAACGGGTCGGCGACCCGCGCGAACTCGGCGATGCGGTCGCCTTCCTGTCGAGCGCACGGGCGAGTTTCGTCACCGGGACGGCGCTGCCGGTCGACGGCGGCACGCTCAGGGGTTGATGCGCACGGTGCTGTCGTGGAGCGGTGGGAAGGATGCCGCGTACGCACTCGCCGAGATGAGCCGGGAAGCGGACGTGACGGTCGAGGGATTGCTGACGACGATTGGGGCCGACACGAATCGGAGCAGCATGCACGGTGTGCGCCGCGAGCTGTACGAGCGACAGGCTGCGGCGATGGGGATACCAATCGAGTTCGTCGAACTACCAGCCGAGACGACGAACGAGACCTACGAGCGGACAATGGCGGCGGTCATTGACGAGTATGCCAATCGTGGCATCGAGCGCATCGCCTTCGCCGACCTCCATCTCGACGACGTGCGGGCCTACCGCGAGGAGCGGCTTTCCGGGAGTGCCCTCGATGGCTACTGGCCGCTCTGGGGGCGCGATACGGCGGCGCTCGCGGCCGATTTCATCGAACGTTTCAGCGCGACCGTCGCCTGTGTCGATGGCGACGTGCTCGACCGGTCGTTTGCGGGTCGGGCGTTCGACGCGGAGTTCCTCGCGGGCCTCCCAGAAGCGGTGGACTCCTGTGGCGAAAACGGTGAGTTCCACACCTTCGTGTGGGACGGCCCGCCGTTCGACGGACCCGTCGGCATAGAGCGGGGTGGGACGGTCACGCGAGCGGTCGGCGACGGCGAGTTTCACTACTGCGACCTGCTCGCGAACGAATGATGTTCGTTACCACATTTCGATTGTCCCCTCACGAACGTCTTCGAGACAGCCCTCGCAGTCGGGATGACCAGTTTCAAAGCAGTCGGGCTCGTAGCCGTCGAGGACGACCGTTCGCTTTTGGGCGTAGCGCCGGCAGACGATGCGGGCGTGTTCGTCGTATGGGCCATCGCTGTCGGCGCGTGTTTGGCCGTCGCTGTAGGCGCGTTTGGACTCGGCGTACCGTCGGCCCGCCGCGCGCGCCGTCGAGTGAAGGAAGCGCGCGAGTGGACCGTCGTCGCTCATGCTGTTCAATCGGAGTGCGCGCTACAAAGGCCCATCGGCTCCCCCCCCCGGAAGTATTATTACGACCGCTCGGTAGGCTGATTCGAAGGTATCCGATGACCTCGCAACTCTTCTGACCGGAGTGGCGCCGTGTGGTCGTTGTGCCCGCCCGAGAGTCACATCCGGTTCGCGCGAGTATCGTCTGCAATCACCAGTCACACAGCCATGTCAGGCCCGGTCTTCATCGACGGCGAACGCATTGACCTCAGAACAGTCGAAGAGGAGGACATCGAATTTCTTGTCCGGGGAGTGAATCATCCGGACGTGCGGCGGTACATCTCGGTGTTTCGCCTGCCACAGAACGCCAAGCGATACGAGGAAACGTTCGAGAACGTCGACAGTAGCGACGATGGAGCGACGCTGCTCATTCATGCCGACGACGCGCCGGTCGGCTCCGTGCAGCTGTATCCCGTTGACGATGGCCGCGGCTGGGCGAACCTCGGCTGTTGGGTCGTGCCCGACCAGCAGGGAAACGGCTACGCCACGGAAGCGTGCGAACGCATCGTGGCATACGGGTTCCGCGAGCTCCGACTCCATCGTATCTCGGGGGTGGTGATGACACCGAACGTCGCCTCGCAGCGGTTGCTCGAACGCATCGGTTTCACCCACGAGGGAACGAAGCGTGAATCCTCGTTTGCGGAGGGCGAATACGTCGACGAGGAGCAGTATGGGTTGCTCGAATCCGAATGGCGCGAGCAGCGTGACGGGACGACCTCGTAGCACCCGCGAACCACTTTCACTCCGCTCGCGGAACTTTTTATACCGTCGGGAACCAACCTGTGAGTGTCTCCCATCGAAAACAACGCGGAGGCAGGACAACCAATGACGGACGTACAACAGCACGCAGCGGAGATACACGAGCAGTTTTCCGATACACTGGATATCAGCGTCGAGGAGGTCGAAGAGCGCCTCGACACGCTGGTCAACGAATACAGGGTGCCCGCCGATGAGGCCCGTCGGAGCGTTACAAGCAGTTACCTCGATGAGGCGGGCATGGACCGCGAGGAACTGGGTGGCGACAGCGAGGAGCGCACGGTCGAAAGCATTGACACACCTGAACAGTGGGTCGACCTCACCGTCGAGGTGCTTCAGCTCTGGGAGCCACGCAGCGACTCCATCGCCCAAGTCGGCCTGTTGGGTGACGAGACTGGTACTGTGAAGTTCACCTCGTGGGCGACCTCGGACCTGCCCGAACTCGAGGAGGGGAGCGTCTACCGGCTCGAAAACCTCGTGACCGACGAGTACGAGGGCCGGTTTTCGGTCAAACTCAACCGGACCACGAGCATCGAAGAAGTCGACGAGGAGATCGACGTGCCCGAATCGGGTGGTACGAGCGAGGAGCGCGAGATAGCCGAAATCGACGCGCCTGAAGAGTGGGTCGACCTGACGGCAAAAGTGACCCAGCTCTGGGAGCCACGCAGCGAGTCGGTCGCTCAAGTCGGTCTGTTGGGCGACCCCTCGGGGACCATCAAATTCACCAAATGGGCGACGTCGGACCTGCCGGAACTCGACGAGGGAAGCGTCTATCGACTCACGAATCTCGTGACCGACGAGTACGAAGGGCGGTTCTCGGTCAAACTGAATCGCACGACGGGTATCGAAGAAGTCGACGAGGAAATCGAAGTCGGCGACGATGCCATCACCGTCGAAGGCGCACTGGTGGACATCCAGCGCGGGAGCGGTCTCATCAAGCGCTGTCCCGAAGCGGACTGTACGCGCGTGCTCCAGAACGGCCGCTGTTCGGAACACGGCGAGGTCGAGGGCGAGTTCGACCTTCGCGTGAAGGCGGTCATCGACGACGGTACGACTGTGCACGAGACCATCTTCAATCAGGAGGCCACCGAGGAACTCGCGGACATCACCCTCGAATCGGCCAAGGAGATGGCGATGGATGCGCTCGACACCACAGTCGTGGCCGACGAAATCCGGAGTCAGGTGCTCGGTAGTTACTACCGCGTCGAGGGACCGACCCTCGGCCGGTACGTGCTCGCAAACGAGTTCCAAAGGCTAGACGGGCCGGCCGATGCCGAGGAGACGCTCATCAAAGCGAGGTCGCTATGAGCGGCGCACCGACCCGCGAGGTCGCCCGGCGCGTCTTCGCCCGCGAGTTCAGCGACGGCAGCGACACGTTCAAAGAAAGCGACGAGGAGCGCGCGCCGGTCTATCTCCTCCTCCCGACCGGTGAGCGCGCCAATCGGGTGTTTTTCGTCGGCACGCTCACCGAGACCGAAGACGTGGGGTCTGATTCGGAATACTGGCAGGGTCGCGTCGTCGACCCCACCGGGACGTTCTACGTCTATGCCGGGCAGTACCAGCCCGAAGCCGCGAGCGCGCTCCGGGAGATCGAACCCCCGGAGTACGTCGCGGTCGCGGGCAAGCCCCGCACCTACGAGACCGACGACGGGGGAACGAACGTCGCCGTCCGTCCGGAGTCGATTACGGTCGTCGACGCGGCCACCCGCGACCGCTGGGTGGTCGAGACCGCCGAGCGCACCATCGAGCGGATTCAAGCGTTCGAAGCGGAGACCAACGAATATGCCAGAATGGCCGAGGAGCGCTACGACTTACCGCTGGAGAACTACCGCCGCGAGGCGGTGTCGGCGCTCGAAAGCCTCGAAGAAGAGGATGAGGTCGCCGCCGAAAGCGACTGAGTCGCGACGCCTCGGCTGGGACTGTCTGACGAAGACCTAAGTTCGCGGGGTCACAAGCCCGCTTCGAGATGGGCAACAAGAACAAGACGATCTCCTTTCGCGTCAACGAGGACGCCTTCGAGACGCTGCGGGAAATCGCCGAGGAGCGCGACATCTCGCTCTCTGCGGTGTTTCGCAACTACGTCGAGATGTTGGTTGCCCACGACGGACAGGTCCAAGTCGTCCCCGAACACGAGGTTGACGAAGGGACCGAAGAAACGTCGAGCTTTCCGCCGAAAGTCGAGGTGCCCAAAAGCTACGTCCGCGAGCACGAGCGCCTCGAACTCGAAGCCGAGCATCTCCGCGACCAGCTCGACGAACACCGCCGCTACGTCACCCAGCTGAGCCAGCGCCTCGAAGAGCAAGAGGGCGGTGAGGACGTGATTCAGCTCGAAGAACTCGACGGCGAGGACGAAGAGGAGGAGCCGTACAGACTCGGCTAGAGCAGGTCGCGCTTTCGCTCGCCCACTCGTCGCTCCATGTCGTGATTTCGCTCGACGCTCGCGAGGTCTTCCATCGCATCGAGCGTGCGCACCGAGTTGTCGAGAAAGGAGAGAACGTCCCCCGGGTAGGCCGTCACGAGGTAGTCGTCGCTCATGACGTCGACGATGGCTTCCGGGCCCAGACCCCCTGCCCGGAGGTCGAGCAGGTAGCGGACGAACTTGCGTTCTGGGTGGCCACAGTAGGGGTTCGACTCGCAGTCACAGTCCAGGAAGTCCTCGGCGAAATCGAGCACGCGCTCTTGGGTGGCGTCGTCGAGTTTCGCGAGGTTCTCGCCAGTGTAGAGCAAATCGAGGGTCGCGCCGCTGAACGCGCTTCTGGGGATGCGCGTTTCGAGCTGCGAGCCGATGCGGCGGTGGTTCTTGACGTAGATTTTGTCCGTGATGGCCACGCTTGTCGAAAGTTGGGACGAGAGCGTCAAAAGCCCCGCGGACCGTTCGGCGGGAGTCGTAACGTACTTTATCCGCGCGCGAATACCATCGAATGCGCGTCCGGGTTGGGGTAATGGCTATCCTTCAGCCTTGTGGAGGCTGAGACGCGGGTTCGATTCTCGCACCCGGAC
>CAZJHA010000069.1:0-7859 GCA_964545755.1 uncultured Halobacteriales archaeon
CACCACCGGCCACAACGCCGTGGTCCGTGAGGACACGACCATCGGCGACGACGTGTTGGTGGGGACCGACACCACCATCGACGGCTCCTCGACGCTCGGCTCGCACGTGAGCCTCCAGACTGGCGTGTACGTCCCGACCGAGACGACCATCGACAGTCAGGTATTCGTCGGGCCGCGTGCGGTGCTCACGAACGACCCGTACCCCGTGCGCCGAGAGGCAGACCTCGCCGGTCCGACGCTCGAAGACGGCGTCTCGGTCGGTGCGAACGCGACGCTGTTGCCCGGTATCACTGTTGGCGAGGGGGCGTTCGTCGCCGCCGGCGCGGTCGTCACCGAGGACGTTCCCCCGGAGACGCTGGCGGTCGGCGTCCCCGCTCGTCACGAACCGCTGCCGGAGAGACTCACGGGGGAAAACGAGATATGATACCGATAGCCGACCCCGAACTCGGCGCACGCGAGAAGGAACGGGTCGAGCAGGTCATCGACAGCGGCCAGCTCGCCGACGGTCCCGAGGTACGCGCCTTCGAGGCGGAGTTCGCCGAGTTCTGTGGCACTGCCCACGGCGTGGCGACCACCAATGGCACGACCGCGCTCCACACTGCATGCGAGGCGCTCGGTCTCGGTCCCGGTGATACGGTGGTGACGACGCCGTTTTCGATGGTCGCCAGCGCGAACGCCATCCGGCTGGCGGGCGCGGACGTCGCCTTCGCCGATATCGACCCTCAAACGTATAATATCGACCCGCATGCCGTCGAGGAGGTCGTCCGCGAGCGGGACGTGGACGCGCTCATGCCCGTCCACCTCTACGGGCTGCCGGCCGCGATGGACCATCTGCGGGATATCGCTGACGAACACGACTTGCTGCTCATCGAGGACGCCGCACAGGCCCACGGCGCGGAATTCGACGGCGAGCGCGTCGGCACCCTCGGCGATGCGGCCTGTTTTTCGTTCTACCCCAGCAAAAACATGACCACCGGCGAGGGCGGGATGGTCGTGACCAACGACGAGGCGGTCGCCGACCGCGCGGCGAGTTTCGCAAACCACGGCCGCAATCCCGACGGGCCGGCCTACGAACACCGTGGTGTGGGACAGAACTACCGGATGACGAGCGTGCTCGCGGCCATCGGGCGCGTCCAGCTTGACCGCCTGCCCGAGTACAACGAGACACGGCGGGCGAACGCGACACGACTCACCGAGGAGCTGCCCGACGGATTGACGACTCCCGTCGAACCCAGCAATCGAAAACACGTCTATCACCAGTACACCGTTCGTAGTGAGGACCGCGACGCGCTCGCCGAGACGCTCGACGCAGCGGACATCGGCAGCGGAATCTACTACCCGATACCGATACACGAACAGCCGGCCTACAGCGGTGTCGAGCGGTCACTGCCGGTCGCCGAGCGCGCGAGCGAGGAGGTGCTCTCGCTACCGGTACATCCAAACCTCTCCCCATCGGATCTCACGGATATCGTGAACGCGATAGCCGCAGAGGTGGTTGGATGAGTCGAGCGACGCCGATGCGTGCCGGCGTCATCGGCGTGGGGAGCATGGGCCAGAACCATGCGCGCGTCTACGCCGAACTGCCCGGCGTCGAACTCGTCGGCGTCGCCGACGCCGACACCGAGCGGGCGCGCGAGGTCGCTGACAGACACGACACGCGAGCGCTCTCGATGTCGGAACTGCTCGACCGCGTGGACGCGGTCTCGATTGCCGTTCCGACGACTCACCACGCGAGCGTCGCCCGCGAGTGTATCGAGAGCGACATCGACGTGCTCGTCGAGAAACCGTTCGTTGCCGACCCGGCGGAGGGGCGCGCGCTCGAAGCGCTGGCCGACGAGCGCGGCGTCGTCGTCCAAGTGGGCCACATCGAGCGGTTCAATCCGGCGGTGCGGGCCGTCTCTGAAATCCTCGACGAACAGGAGGTCATCGCGGTCGACGCCCAGCGGCTCGGCTCGCCACGCGAGCGCACCATCGCGGACAACGCCGTGATGGACCTGATGATTCACGACATCGATGTACTCCTCTCGCTCATCGGCGAGGACGTTATAACTGTGAACGCCCTCGGCGCGGAGGACAACCGCTACATCGACGCCCAACTGCGTTTCGAAGGGGGTGTCGTCGCCAGCCTCACCGCGAGTCGCGTTACCCAGAAGAAGATCCGCGAGCTGTCGATTACGACCCGCGAGTGCTGGATTTCGGTGGACTACATCGACCGCTCGGTCGCCATTCATCGCCACTCGCTGCCCGAATACGTCGAGCGAAAGAGCGGCATGCACTACCGCCACGAGGGCGTCGTCGAGCGGCCGATGGTCGACAGTGGCGAGCCGCTGAAGGAGGAGCTCGCCTCGTTCGTCGAGTGCGTGCGGGAGCGGGAAACGCCGCTTGTGACCGCCGAGGACGGCCTGCGCGCGCTGTCGGTCGCCCGGAAGATCGACCGGCTGGCCGACGACCGCATGGAGGCAGAGGCCCGATGAGCCGCGCCGAGTCCGTCGCGCCCTACAGCGGCGCGAGCGAGCGCACGCGCGAGGCGTTTCGAAACGGAGACCTCCCCGTTGGTGTGTACGGACTCGGGAAGATGGGGCTGCCGCTGGCGGCGGCCTATGCCGAGGTCTGTGGCAACGTCATCGGCGCGGACACGAACGAAGCAGTCGTCGAGGGCGTCAATCGGGGCGAGTCTCACGTCGGCGGCGAACCCGGTCTCGATGCGCTCGTCGAGCGATTAGTTACAGCGGATGCCCTGCGGGCGACGGACAACCGGACGGCGGCCGCGGCGGCGTCGGTCCACGTCGTCATCGTGCCGACGCGGCTCACCGAAGCGAACGCGCCCGACCTCTCGATTCTCGAATCAGTAGTGAGCGATATCGCTACGGGACTGTCGGCGGGCGACCTCGTCCTCGTCGAGTGTACCGTACCGCCGAAGACCTGTCGGGAGGTGGCCGCGCCGCTGCTCGAAGCCGAAAGCGACCTCGCAGCCGGCGAGTTCGGGGTCGCGTTCTGTCCCGAGCGGACGTCGAGCGGGCGCGCGCTCGAAGACATCCGGGGAGCCTACCCGAAGGTCGTCGGTGGCATCGACGAGGACAGTACGCGGGCGGCACGGACCATCTACGAGCAGCTCAACGCGAAGGGCGTGCTCACCGTCGCGGACGCGACGACGGCCGAAGCAGTGAAACTGTTCGAGGGTGTCTACCGCGACGTGAACATCGCCCTCGCCAACGAGCTGGCGCGGTTCACCGACGACCTCGCGGTCGACGTGCGCGAGGCCATCGCGACCGCCAACACCCAACCCTACTGCGATATTCACGACCCCGGTGCGGGCGTCGGCGGCCACTGCATCCCCTACTATCCCTATTTCCTCGTCCACGACCGCGAGGAGGACGCGCCGCTGCTCCGGACCGCACGCGAGGTCAACGACGGGATGCCGGCGTTCACCGTCGAGAAACTCCGCGAGGAGTTCGACGCCGAGGGAAGGAGTTTGGGAGAGGCGACGGTGCTCGTGCTGGGAGTCGCCTACCGGCCCGGCGTCGCCGAGACCGCCGCGACGCCCGCCCACCCCATCATCGACGGGCTCGCCGCAGCCGGTGCGGACGTGCTCTGTGCGGACCCGCTCATCGACGATTTCACCGACTTCGACGCGACACCAGTCAGCGTGGCCGAAGTAACTGACCGTGCAGTCGACGGCGTCGTATTGGTAACGCCACACGAGGAGTTCGAGCGCATCGATTGGAACGGGTTTTCATCGCCACTGGTCGTCGTCGACGGCCGCGGAGCGCTCGATTTATCCGCCACCCCTCACAGGATCTATACGATAGGGAGCGGCACCGATGTATGACGGCAAGAGCGTGGGCGTCGTCATTCCGGCCCACAACGAGGAGGCGTTCGTCGGACGGGTCATCGAGACCCTTCCCGAGTACGTCGACCGCGTGTACGCCGTCGACGACTGTTCGACCGACGGAACGTGGGCGGAAATCCAGCGCCACGCCGAGCGCGCAAACCGCACTCACCGGGAGAACGCGACGCTCGCCGATGGCGGCGCGACCTTCGGAGGTGTGGTCGAGCCGATTCGTCACGACACCAATCACGGTCGCGGCGGCGCGGTCAAGACCGGCTATCGCCACGCGCTCGCCGACGGCATCGATGTCGTGGCGGTGATGGACGCCGACGGCCAGATGAACCCCGACATGCTTGCCCGCATCGTCGAGCCGGTCGCCGAGGGCCGTGCCGACTACGCCAAGGGCACCCGCCTGCTCCACCGCGACCGCAAACAGATGTCGGGCTGGCGCTTTTTCGGGAACTCCCTCCTCACGTACCTCACCAAGATCTCAAGCGGCTACTGGAAGATGAGCGATCCGCAGAACGGCTTCACGGCGATAGCCGGTACCGCGCTCGCCCGCATCGACATCGACGGGCTATACGACGACTACGGATTTCTGAACGACATGCTCACGACGCTCAACATCCATCAGTTCCGAGTGATAGACGTCTCCCATCCGGCCGTCTACGGCAACGAGGAAAGCGGCATTCGCTACTCGACGTTCGTTCCTCGACTCTCGCTGCTGCTCGCGCGCAACTTCGTCCGCCGGCTGGTGCTTCGATACGTGGTCCATGACTTCCATCCGCTCGTCTTGCTCTATTTCGTCGGCCTCGCCAGCATGGTCACGGGTACTCTCGGCGGACTGTTCACCCTCGGTACCCTGCTCGGGTCTGGCGTGGGGTTCGTCCGGGGGGCGCTATCGATGCTGTTGGTGGTCGTCGGCGTCGTCGCGCTCGCGCTCGGGATGGCCTACGATTTGCAGACGAACGAGGGGCTGCGTGTCGGACAGCACGAGAGTCCCGAAGCCGACGGTGTGGGTCGGGAGGACCGATGAAGGTCGTCTCGGTCGTCGGCGCGCGCCCGCAGTTCATCAAGGCCTTTCCCGTCTCGCGCGCGCTTGCCGGCCGCCACGAGGAGGTCCTCGTCCACACCGGCCAACACTACAGCGAGGCGATGTCGGAGATTTTCTTCGAGGAACTCGCCATCCCGACCCCGGAGTACGATCTGGGAGTGGGGTCGGGCACCCACGGTGAGCAGACCGGCGAGATGGTGCGGCGTTTCGGCGACCTCGTCGAACGCGAGGACCCCGATGCGGTAATCGTCTACGGCGACACGAACTCGACGCTCGCGGGCGCGGTCGTGACCGCCAAGACCGACGTTCGCCTCGCCCACGTCGAGGCCGGTCTGCGGAGCTATAACCGCGCGATGCCCGAGGAGACCAACCGCGTGCTCACCGACCACGTCTCGGACCTGCTGTTCGCACCGACCGAACGCGGCGTCACGAACCTCCACGATGAGGGCGTCGAGAACGTCCACCTCACAGGCGACGTCATGTACGACGCCATCCTCTGGGCGCGCACCCGCGCGGCCGACCACTCGACGGTGCTCGACGACTACGGTCTCTCCACCGGCGAGTACGTCCTCGCGACCGTCCACCGAGCCGGCAACACCGACGACCGCGACCGCCTCGCGGCCATCATGCGCGCGCTCGGCGCGACCGACCGCGAGGTGGTCTTTCCGATCCATCCACGGACGGCCGACCGCCTCGAAACGTACGGACTCTTCGAGGCGGTCGAGCAACAGTTGACGCTCATCGAACCGCAGGGCTATCTCGATTTCGTCCGCCTGCTCGATGGGGCCGAGCGCGTCGCCACCGATTCAGGAGGCGTGCAGAAGGAGGCCTTCTTCCTCGATACACCGTGTGTGACCCTCCGCGAGGAGACCGAATGGGTCGAGACCGTCGATGCCGGCTGGAACACGCTGGTGGGGGCCGACGCCGAGACCATCGAGCGCGAACTCCGGCGGGAGATTTCGTTACCCGAAAAGCCCGAACTCTACGGCGACGGGGATGCCGCCGAACGGATGGTCGCGCTGCTCGAAGAGCATGGCTGAGTTCGCCCTCTGTCTCACCCACGACGTCGACCGCCCGTACAAGACGTATCAAGCCATCTCGGACGCAGTGGTCGAACGGGACCCCACCAATCTCGCGGCGTTGTCTCCCCGAGTGAACCCCTACTGGCAGTTCGACCAGCTGATGGAACTGGAGGACGAGCTGGACGTGCGCTCGGCGCTGTATTTCCTCACGGAGCGCGGACTGTGGAACCGCCCCCTCCGAGAGTGGCTGCGCCCGCGCTATTGGCTCGAACACCTCGGGCGCTACGACGTCAGCGCGCCGCGGATGGCGAGGGTCATCGAGCGCCTTGATGCGGGCGGCTGGGAGGTTGGCCTGCACGGCTCCTACGATTCCTACGACGACCGCGAACGCCTCGACGAAGAGAAGAAACGAATCGAGCGCGTGCTCGGCCACTCCGTTAGCGGAGGTCGTCAGCACTTCCTCAATCGCGCGCCGGCGACGTGGGACCACCACCGCGCCATCGGTCTCTCCTACGACAGTTCGCTCGGGTCGAGTACGGAGTACGGATTCGACTACGACTACGACCCCATCCATCCCTTCGACGACGAGTTCACCGTCTTTCCGCTCACGCTGATGGAGGTCGCACTGTTCGAGCAGCACGACAGCGCCGAAGCGGCGTGGGCGGCCTGCGAGGGACTCCTCGCGGAGGCGGCCGCGAACGACGCGGTGATGACGGTGCTCTGGCATCCGCGCTATCTGAGCGACGACTTTCCGGGCTATCGGACGCTCTACCGGCGACTCATCGAGCGCGCGCTGGAGCTGGGTGCGTGGGTCGGCCCGCCGGCCGAATGCTACGACCGACTCGTCGGAGAAGGACGTGGCGTCGCGGAGCTAGAGCTGAGCGGCTGAGAGCTGACGACTCTTTGCGGTGGTTGCGTTAGCTATGTTCCTACAAACCACCACGGTAAATGGTGGAGGTGACGAAAACAATCCTACTCGCTCTTTGAACTGTGACGCAAACATTCATGATTTTCCGTCCGCTCTACATTGGTATGGCTACACAGGCGACGTGGATTTTTGATGGTGTTCCCCCGTCAGGAACCCGGCGTGGTGGGAATCCATCCGAGCATGCGTTCGAACACGATCTCGATACGTTTGTCCGGGAGGTGCTTCAGAACTCGAACGATGTCATCGATACTGCGCCGGTCGAAGTCGATTTCATGTTCTTCGAGCTTCAGGGCGATGAACTCAGTAGGTTCATGGAGGTCTTGGATTGGGACCGATTAAAGGCACATATCGATGCGGCTGCGGAGGGAGAAGGGGGAAGGCAATCTCAAACAGCAGCTGGACGAATTGGACAAACGCAGCAGACTGCGGGTGTTGGTCGTTGAGGACCGAAACACCGAAGGCCTCACGGGGGCCGAGGCCGGCGAGAAGTCGAATTTCACCGCCCTCTGCAAAGACACACTGTACAGTCATAAAGAAAACACGAGCGCAGGCGGGACACACGGTCTCGGGAAATCGGTCCACTGGAGTTTTTCCGGTTTCTCAACGGTTTTATTCAATTCAATACTTCAGGAGGAGCAAACACACGAATCTCCGCGGTTGATTGGCCGGACAGAACTCCCTTCACACGAACTGGACGGGGAGTGGTACACCGGCTCTGGCTGGTTCGGTCGACCAGCGACACTCGAAGACGGCGACGAACGTGCTGAATCCGTCTGGGACGGGGAAGCAGCCGAGTTGGCGTCGAAACTCCGATTCGCACGCGAGGGGAACGGGACGAGCATCATAATTCTTGGATTCCGCGACCCGACCCGGAGCGAGGAGCGGACCATGAATGAATCCGCCGAAGAAATCGTCGCCGCAGCAGCGGAGTATTTCTGGCCCGCACTCATGGGAGACAGTCCCCGGCTGTCGGTGTCGGTGACGGTGGCGGGCGACCAGCGTGGCCTCTCACTGTCCATTCACAGG
>CAZJHA010000069.1:7869-9442 GCA_964545755.1 uncultured Halobacteriales archaeon
CAGGGAACTCTCGAACTTCGTTGAGTGCTATCGTACCTCGCTGAGAGGGGAGACGGAAGACAGCCTCGAAGAACCGGGAGACATAGTCACGAGAGATATCGAGGTAAAAATCCCACCGAAACAGGGCGAACAGCAGGGGACGACAGCGACGGCGACGCTTGCCGTCCGTCTGGCTCACGATGGCGACGGCGAGCTGACGGGCAACGTCGCCCCGTTTCGCAACTCTGGAATGGTGATCGATTACTGGGACCGCAGTCATGTCGCAGTCAACGCTTGTCCGTTCCACGCGGCGCTCATCTGTGGCGAAGCACGCAATCCACGGAATCCAACGGCAGTGGATTCGGCGCTCGAAGAGTTTCTTCGGCTCGCGGAGCCGCCGGCCCACGACGACTGGCAATCGACCGAGAAGTTGCGAGAGGCGTACAAGCAGGGCTACCTGAAGGCGATCAAGCAACTGAAAGCCGACGTTAAGGATGTGTTGGCCAACCTCACGACGCCCGAGACGTCGGGAAGCGAGCGCGGGCCGGACCGACTCAGCCGTCGATTTCCCATCGATCCTCGCGGACGTGGGGGCCTCTCAGGCGGTTCGGGACGCGGCATCTCCCCGCTGCACTTTCACGATTTGGATGGTGAATTCGTCGACGACAGATGGCGATTCACCGGAACAATCGAACCGAGCGTACAAACACACGACGGGTGGGACTGCGTAGTATCCCTTCATCGATTGGGCGAAGGCGGCGACCGACTCGATGTCGTTCCGCTCTCGGAACTTACGGTCGAATCGTTCGATACGACTATTGAGGAACTCGATGGTGGCCGTTTCGCCATTGATGCCGGCAAGAGTATCTCGAACGTTGAATTCACAGGCCGTAGTGCTGTCGTTGATGACGCCGCTGACATCGGCGAGGTCGAGCTTGGACTGAAAGGCACGCTCCACACGGAGGACGAATAATGGCACGAACCTCACAGGCACGACGGAAGCTCATGCCGTATCGTTACAGACGGTTTGGAATCGATTGTGACGTGACGAGCTACGAACTCGACGGCGACATCCGCGACGGGCCAATCGAACGACAGCGCCAACTGGTTGACGCGACACGCCGGACGGACTGGGAAAACATTCGTCTGAACCTCGACCTTCACGTTCCGAGTGAGGTTCTCGAAGCGGTCCTTCCCGAGCGCGAACACGCTTCTCCGCCGGCAGCACTCATCGTCGTCGTTCGATGCCCTGATACCTACCTCCGCACGGGAACGACGGTCGCAACCGACGCTATCGAAGGGAACCACACCGTTGGTATCACTATTTCCCGCTCTCATCTCCGCAATCGGGTGACGCTCCAACCCTATCTCGTTCGAACGACGGAGGGCCAGTTCACGGATGGTTACGCCGACCAGCCGGGAAACCACCTCGCAAGTTCACGTCACTGGGAGGTCGTCATCGACGAAGACGAATCGGCAGGCGGTGGTTATCTCGATGTGAGTTTCGACAGCTTCGCAGAGCGTGACCACCTTCGGAACGCACAGGTCTATCATCTGGAGACGGCTGGTCCGGAGCCGACGCTCTATCTCAATA
>CAZJHA010000070.1:0-9363 GCA_964545755.1 uncultured Halobacteriales archaeon
GTTGGAAGGTGGCCGGCGAGAGCAGCCGTGAGACGGCGCTCCGCTCGGCGCTCGCACCGAGCATGAGGAGGTCCTGGCGCGTTGAGGCGTCGGCGAGGAATTCCTCGATTGATTCGTGTGCGACGCGGGTTTCGATGCGTTCGGAGGCGGTTTCGACCAGCCCCGCGAGCATGCTTTCGGCGTCCCGGCGCTCGGATGCCGAGTCGATACAGTGACAGACGCTCACGTCTCCCGACGTGCCTGTGAGCCGGCAGGCGAAATCGAGCATGCTATGGGCGACGTCGCTCGCGCGGCGGACCGAGACGAGCACACGCGACCAGTCGGTGCGGCCGTCGGCCGAGCGGTGGGCGATGACGTCCATGTCGGTCCGAAAGAGCGAGGCGACGAACGAGGCGGTGTGCCCGTCGGATCTCTCGTAGGGCGTCACGATGAGGTCGCAGTTCGACTCACGGGCGGCCCGAGCGCCGTCTTCGCGGCCGATTCCGTCCCGCGCTCGATGACGGCCACCTCACAGGGAACGTCCATCGTGGTCTCGACACGCTCGGCACATGCCTCCAGATGGCTGGCGTGGGTTTTCATCGCCGTCGAGACCTCCATGTCCCTCCCGCCGTCGGTGGCGACCTCGTTCGTCGATTCGACGATGTCGAGGGGGACGACCTTCCCGGCGTCGTGGGCGGCGGCGATGCGCGCGCCGAAGGTCGCCGTCGCGTCGGCGTGGTCGCCGCGCATCGGCACGAGGACGTGGTCGTCGCCCTTGGTCGATTGGTAGAGATAGCGCGCACGATGGCGATAGACCCGTCGGTGCCAGACGACGAACACGCCGGCGACGAGCAGGCTCGAGACAGCGATGCTGACGACGTAACCGAATCCGGGTGCGTCGTCGACGACCGCGAGCAGCGCCGTCGAGAAGGCCGCCGGCTCCTCGATGTCGAACGCCCACGTGGTTGCGCCAGTGAGAAACATCGCAAACGCTGCACTCGGAGCGTGGACCGACTGAGGACCGCCAGCATAGAACAACCAGCTCGTCAGTTCGATGGCGAGCCAGCCACACAGCGCGCCGGCGGTCAGCCCCGCGACGAACCGCAGCGGCGACGAGTAGCGCTCTTCGGGGTGGGCAAAGAGCAGGTACGCGCCGGCCGCAAGCGGCGGAAAGAGGAGAAAAGAGAGGTTCGTCGCGTTCGCGATGAGCGTCACCACACCCACGAGGAGGGGAACGAACAGCAGCACCGACAGATGAACGAGGTTTCGCGTGCTCTCCAACCAGCGACGGAACTCGTGGAACTCACGCCGCTCGAACCGCCGCGAGCGCGACACGGCGGCCCGGAAATACGCCCGCACTTCCTCGCGCATGCCAGCCGCTTGCCGCTGGGGTGAAAAACCGCTTCCGCATTCGGTCCATTGTCGGCCCGTCCTGCGCCGTCAGCCCGCGTTCGTGACGGAGCCGTTCGTCCCAGAGGCCGACCGGACGGTGACGTTCTCGAACGCGAGCTGCCCCGGGCCGCCGGCCTGTGAGGCGCGGAACTCGACGTTCGAGTGCATTCGGTCGAGCGAGAACGCGACGGTGACGGTTTCGAGACCGTTCGTGTTCGTGACGTTCTCGCTCGCGACGGGTTGGGGTGTGGTGCCGGCGGCGACTTCGAGAGTGGCGACCGGTCGCTGGCCGGTGCTCGTCGCGTTCACCCGGAAGGTCGCCGTGTAGTCACCGGGCGGGAGCATCGTTCCCGGCCCGTACCAGTAGTAGGTGCCCTCAGTTCCCCCTGAGCCGACGAGTTGGCCGTCGATTCGTATCGCGTCGTTCGGAATGAAGTCGTCCAGCTCGTAGGTGCGCGGCTCGACGGTGGCGTTCCCCCGAATCCCCTCCGGAGAGCCGTTGTAGCCGCGTTTGAACACCCACACTTGGTCGTCGTAGTGTGCGAGACCGTACTCCGTGCCGAACTGACCTGCGTAGGTCGTTCTGACCGGTTTCGCCCATTCGACACCCTGCGTTTCGAGCTGCGTGTCGATGAGGATGTACTCGGGTGTGGGTTTTCCGTTGTCGCGCTGATAGCGATAGAACAGCGTGCGGTTCGCGCTGAAGGTGGCGTTCGGCCGGTCGGCGACGTGGGGATAGATGTCGTTCTGGGTGAGCAGCGAGGCGTTTGCCGGGATGGTGTCGATACCCTCCTTGAGCGTCTCGGTGTGCTCGTTGGTCCCCGGCACAGCGTTTTTCTGCGCGCCGATGGCGACCCCGACCGCGAGGTTCACCACCAGTATGAGTGCGAGCAACCCCGACAACACCGTGCGCGCTGAGACACGCGCGTTCTCAGTCCCGACGATGTCGCCGGTGTCGACGTGCGAGAGCACGCGCACCGCGCCGATGTAGACGAACGGCAGCAGATACAGCGGGTAGTGTGCACCGAAGGTGTAGTACACGTCTCGACCCGCAAAGACCCACGCGAAGCCCATGAAGGGAACCAACGACCCGAGCGTGAGTTCGTCGGCGACCGCGAGAAAGAGCACGGGCAAGAGGAGGAGCACGAGATAGACCACTTTGTCGAAGACCGCCACCGAAACCGAATCGATGATGAGTTCGGGATTGCCGAGCACGATGGCAATCAACTGGCCGATTCCTACCCGCGACCCCTCGACGAACGGCTGGAGCGGGGCCGCGATGATGTCCGTCGGCAAACCGGAGGTGTCGCTGTACTGCCCGATGGCCCACCCGGCAATCGCCCGTGCGGCAACGAGGATACCGATGGCGACGCCGATGTACGGGGCCTCGCGCCGGAGGCGGCCGCCGCGGTAGGACACCACCACGAGTCCAATCAGGAAGCCCCCAACGAGAATGGTCGTGAACTCGTTGGTGAACAGGACGAGCGTGAGGAAGGCGAGGAAGGCGATATAGCGGCGCTCGGAGTAGGTGTAGTAGGTCGCGAAGATCAACAGCGGAAGCAGTATCTGCTCTTGGAAGTCGAACAGCCACGCCGACCAGAGGAAGGGGTTGAGCGCATAGGAGGCCGTCAATAGGCCGGCGACGCGGTCGCTCTCGATGTGACTGCGTGCGAGCACCCAGAGCATCGGCACGCTCGCGGCGAGCAGGGCGGATTTGATGACCAAGAGGGTATAGGGAGAGGGAACGAGCGCGTAGATGGGGAGGAAGGCGAGCAAGGTCGCCGTAAAGTGGCCGCCCCAGTAGGAGCTATCGGGACCGCGAACGGTGTATTTGCCCTGTTCGAGGAAGCCCTCGCCACTCAAGGTGGTCTCGAACATGTGGATGTAGCTGCCGAAGTCCGCGCCCGTGAGCCAGAAGCTCCGATAGAGCAAGGAGAGATAGATGGAGAAGCCAACGAACAGTGCCAGCGAGAGCGCGAGGACGTACCACGTCGGGCTGGAGCGCTCCGGCAGGTACTCCCCGGCGGTCGCGGCGATCCGTTCCGTGGTGCTCATGAACGCCCCCGGGATGAGTTGGCAGTAGCGTTTTTCGATTCGTAGCTCACCTGCACCCAATCGAGGGCGACCCGACCTTCGCCCTCCCGAATCCCACGGAACTCGACGTCAGAGGTGGTCTCGTTTAGGCTGAATTCGACGGAGACGTTCTGCCAGCCCGGCGCGGGTGCAACCCGATCGCTGGCGATTCGGCCGTGGTCGTCACCGCCGGCGACGTCGACCATCACGACGGGTTCGGACCCGCTTCCGGAGACGTTGACCCGGAAGGTCGCGGTGTAGGTACCGGGCGTGAGCGTGTCGTAGGGACCGAACCAGATGTAATCTCCGTCCGAACCGTTGGCGCTCACGATGGTCCCGCTCGCGCGCTCGCCGGTGCCCGTCGCCATGCTCGCGGCGTCGTAGCGGCGCGCGCCCGGTTCGGGCTGGGTGATGCCCCGGACCGGCCCGTCGTAGCCACGCTTGAATATCTGGATGCCGTCCTGATAGCGATACAGTCCGTATTCGTCGCCGAGGCGGTCGGCGTAGGTCTGTTGGACGGCCCGCGCCCACGGCGCGTTCGGGTTGAGCTGGGTGTCAACGAGGAGGTATTCGGGCATGACGGGTTGCCACCGCTTCTCGTAGGCGTTGAACGTGCCCGGACTCACGATGAACGAGGCGTTCGGGCGCGTCGCCACGTGGGGGTAGATGTCGTTCTGGGCAATGAGCGAGGCATCCTCCGGAATCGAGTCGATGACCGCTTCGAGCGTCTCCTGGTGGTCCTCGTCGGCCGGCGGCGGAACCGCGAGATGGCCGCCGCCCGAGGCGGCACCGCTGAGGAGGCAAAGCACCAACACCGCCGAAAGCAATCCCGAAAACGTCGCCCGCGAGGGCCACTGCAGCCAGTCGAAGCGACCCGACAGCCGGCGAAGGGCGTGTATCACGCCGATGTAAACGAACGGCAGCAAGTAGAGCGGGTAGTGGGCACCGAACTCGAAATACACGGCTTTGGCCTCGCCGGTGAACACCCACGCGAAGCCGAGATACGGTGCGAGCGCCGCCAGCGAGAGTTCGTCGAACAGCGCGAGAAAGGCCACCGGAAGCATGAACGCGGCGAAGAAGAGCAGTTTGTCCGCGACGGCGAAGGTGGCCGAGTCGAGGAGTAACAGGGGGTTTGCGAGGACGGCCAGGGCGAGGTCGACCAGCGACACCCGCCCCATCCCCTGAATGAACGGCTGGAGCGGCTCGGCGACCACGTAGGTCGGGAGACCGCCGAAGACGCTGTAGTAGTCGATGACGGCCGTCGAAACGACGCGCGCGGCGACGACGAGCACGCCCGCACCGAGGATGGGCAGGGCGCGCTCTTTGAGCCGACCGGCCACCGCTGCGGCGACGATTAGACCGCCGAGAAAGCCGATTGTGGGGAAGATGACGAACTCGTTGGTGAACAGCACGAGCGCGAGGAAGCCGAGAAAGAGCAGCCGGCGGTCTTTCTGGTAGCAGTAGTAGGCCGCAAAGAGGAACGGCGGAATCAGGACCTGTTCTTGGAAATCGAACGCCCACGCCGACCAGAGGAAGGGGTTGAACGCATACGAGACGGTCACGACGCCGGCGAGGCGGTCGCTGAGGCGGTCGCGTGCGAGCACCCAGAGCACGACGACCGATGCCGCGAGCACGAACGATTTGGCGACCAGCAGGGTGTAGACCGACGGCACAAGTGCGAACAGCGGCAGGAACAGGAGGAGCGTCAGCGAGAAGTGCGCCCCCCAGTACGAGCCGACGGGCTGGCTCGCGCGATACTTCCCGTGTTGGAGCCACCCCTCGCCCTGTAGCGTGCTCGAAAACATGTGGGTGTAGGCTCCGAGGTCAGCACCTGTCGTCTGAAAGCGGGCGTGCATCAGCGCCGTATAGATGGAAAACCCCACAAAGAGGGCAAGCGCGAGACCGAGGACGTACCACGTCGGGCTCCCGCGCTCGGGAAGCCCATCCAGAACGCGGTCGGTCAGCGAGTCGGTCGAACCGAGAGAAAGTGACTCCGTGAGCTTACTCACGCTTGTCCTCGCCGACGTAGCGTTTGACCGACTCGAACGATGTCGAGGAACCGTCCGAACTCCAGACCCATTTCTCGCTCGCGCCGAATCCCCAGAGTACACCGACACCGATGCGGAGGATGTTCGAAATCGAGGGGTCGATACCGAGGAGATCGACGAAGACGATCAACGCGACGGTGCCGATACCGACACCGACGACACGCGTTGCGCCGTATTTGAGTGCGCGCCAGAGCCACTGACCGATGCCGGCCGTGCCGTTTTCGCGCCACGTCCAGCTATCGTTCATGATGTAGTTGGCAAAGATACTCACCGCGCTCCCGAGCAGACCGGCGATGATGTACTGGATGCCGATTGTCTCGTAGGCGAGCAAAAACACACCCTGATTGATGGCAATGCCAACGACGCCAACGAGGAGATATTTGACGAGTCGCTTGTTCTGGGGGTCGAACAGTGAGCGCTCGCGAACGGTGTCGAGGACGCTCACGCGCGCACCTCCGTCCGGGTCGGGCCGTCCTCTGCCCTGACCGGCGGCGAGACGAGGAGGTCCCTGAGCTTGGGATAGATCTCCTCGAAGCCATGTGCCGCGCCCTCTTCGCGCGCACGCCGACAGCGCTCTGCGTAGCCATCGTCGTGGGACCACTCGCCATGGAGGCGTGCGATTGCGTGGGCCAGTCCACGAGGGGTTTCTGCCTGTAGAACGGCCGCGTTCTCGCGGACGTGGGTCGCAAGCGGCGTCGTCACGACCGGAGTACCGGATGCGCAGGCCTCGTTGATGACCATGCTGTCGGTGTCGACCCGCGCCGGGTGGAGCACGACGTGGGCGCGCGCGTAGGCGTCGGCGAGTTCCTCCTCGGTGAGGAATCCGAGTCCCTCCACTTTTCCTGCGCCCTCGCCGGTCGTCACGACCCGGATTCCGGGTGGCAGGCGTTCGGCGACCGCCTGTATCGTGTCCCAGCCCTTCTCACGGATGTGTGCGGCGGTCGTGAGGACGGTGAACTCGCCGGCGCGCTCGGCGCGGTCGGGACTGAACTGCTCGACATCGACGAAGTTCGGGATGTGAACAGTATTGGGATGCGGCGACTCGTAGGCCGGCGTGACCGAATGTACGATGTCGAACCGTGAGAGGTCGTGCTTGCCGAGCGCGCGGTAGAGCAGTTTCGTCACCGTGGGCACCACCCCATAGTGGGCCTCGTAGAGCTTCTTCGAGACGTAGACCCACGAGTGGATGCCCGCGATGCGCGTTCCCCCGCCGGAGAAAAAGAGTTCGGAGAGGGGGTTGTAGAAGACGTAGGCCGTATCGAACCCCGAGAGGTCGTGATGCCACGCCTCGCGGTAGGGAACCCGGGAGTCGAGCACCTCGCGCACGTCGACGCGACGCTCACCGCCCGGAGCATACGGCAGCGCGCGCACCGACACGTCGATGCCGTCGGCGGCAAGTCGGTTGGCGAGCGCACAGACCCACTTCTCGCCGCCGCGGTAGTGCTCGACGGAGAGGTGTGGACAGAGGGCGATGCGTGTCCCCGACATCTCAGCAGTGCCGTGTGGTCGCGGGGTCGGTTCGACGTGAGCGACCGAGAGGGGACTGTTCGCGCGAGGAGCCGTTCATTACGGGAACGAACCGACCGCGACCAATTAAGTATTACCTATCCGGCTCATGGTGTGTCGAGTTCACAGTCGTCGGTCGGCATTATCGACCACGGAATTCGCGTAGCGAGAGCCACCCCACGATGACGACGGCGACGACGGCGAACGCGATCGGCTGGCCGGAGGCGCCCCACTCCCAGCCCAATACTGTCGAACCGAACACGGCGATGGCCATCACGAGCACGCCAACAACGGCACCAATCGTCGACGTATCGCGCTCGAACAGGGACACCATACCGTACCCTACCGAGAGCTTCGCAATAACTGTTCGCCAAATCTGATACTATCGAAATAGGATCTGCCCAGTGCGAGCCGCAGCGACGAATGATAAAACAAATGGCCGGGCGCGCAGTGGTGGCGACCAATGAAGACGCTACTCCTGACCATCGACGCGTGGCGTGCCACCCACGCCTCATTCATGCCCGATGCGGTGGGCGAGCACACGCCGAACCTCGCGGCGCTCGCCGAGGAAGGGACCACCTTCTCCCAAGCCGTGAGCCACGGCCCGGCGACGCCGTATGCCTTTCCATCCATCTTCACCTCAACGCTGCCGCTCGACTATGGGGGGTACGAGCAGCTGAGCGACGAGCGGACGCTGGTGAGCGAAGCCCTCCAAGAGGCCGGCTGGAGTGCTGCGGGCGTCCACGCGAACCCGTGGCTCGGCGAGAAATACGGGTATGGCCGGGGCTACGACATCTACCGCGACGTCGGCGAGTTCGGGCTTCCCGGTTTGGAACGGGGCCGGCAGTTTCTGCTCGACAACTTCTCGCTCGATAGCCCCGTCTATCGGGCGGCGCAGACGCTCTATCGAACAGTACGGGGACCGCTGCGGATGCTGGGCGGCGACGCGGCCGAGATAGAGATCGCTCGCAAGGCGCTCGATGAGTCGAGCGACGAGACGTTCGTCTGGACGCATCTACTCGAACCGCATGCACCCTACACGCCGCCGAAACGTCACCGCGAGGCCGTCGGCGTTCCCGAAACCGATGCGACGCCGTCCCAACTCGTCACGCGCGCCCAGCACAGCCCCGAGGAGTTCACCGACCGCGAGCGCGAGGTCGTCCGCGGACTCTACGCCGCGTCGGTCCGTCACGCCGACGAGAAGGCGGGAGAGCTTCTCGACGCGGTGGACGACGAGACCCTCGTCATCGTGACCGCCGACCACGGCGAGGCGCTGTTCGAACACGGTCAGGTGGGTCACGAGCCGGCGCTGTACGACGAACTCACCCACGTTCCACTGCTCGTTCGCCCGCCGGGCGGCGCGTCGGAGGGAGTGGTCGAGACGCAGGCACGACACATCGACATCGCACCGACGGTTCTCGACTACGCAGGTGTCGAACCACCGAAATCCTACCGCGGGCGCTCGCTCCGGCCGGCCATCGAGGGCGATGACATCGAGAGCGAGATGGCAATCTCGGAGGTCGCTTCCTCGGCGACCGAACCGGGTCGGCTCGCGCCGGAGGAGCTACAGGTCGCGGCTCGCACGCCGGCGCGAAAGCTCATTCATGCCGACGGCGAGGTACAGGGATTCGACCTCCAGGTCGACCCCGAAGAACGTGAGCCAGTCAACGACCCAGAGGGCGACGACTGGGACGGCCTCCGGACGGCGCTTGACGACCGGCTGGCGGCCATCGAGATCGGCGAGAGCGAGGGCGTCGACCGCGACGAGGAGGTCCAAGAGCGCCTCCGGAACCTCGGCTATATCGACTGACTGGGGCAGAGCGGTGCGGTGGCTATGCGGTGCGGTTGTGGGGATGTCCGCACGAGTGGAACGAGCGCGGTTCACCGCGAACGAGCGCGGAGCGCGAGTGAGCGGATGTTTTTCGTCCAGGTTTTTGGTCGGGGGGTTGAGCGCGCGAGTGAAACGAGCGCGCGATTCCTCCGTCTAAAAAAGTGGGGTTTAGAGACTCCACTGTGGGTCGGCGGGTTCCCACGAGACGGGGTCGGTATCGACGGGGCTGAGACCCCGGTGGTCCCGACAGGGTGCGCCCGGAACCGACACCTCGTGTAGACACGGTCCCTTGTCGGTCGGGCGGGCACAGACCGGTCTCCCATCCGCGGTCGGATAGACGGTGCTTGCCATACCTATTCGGTGGTGCTACCGGAAGAAGGCGTCCGGGCCTGCGAATGCTCGCCGTATATGTCTGGGTCGCTGTTCGCTGTCGACGATGCGTTCGGCCTCAAGTGGCCGAGCGCCGGAGCCGCCAGATGTGTTCGAGGAACTCCCAGTATTCGTCTGGAGTGAGCTTCGACTCGCCGCGCTCGC
>CAZJHA010000071.1:0-9282 GCA_964545755.1 uncultured Halobacteriales archaeon
CGCGACCGAGGCCGCGACGATGATCGCCCGCATCGACGACGTCATCTCCGCGGACAACTGACGCACCGAGCAGCGTCGGCCGACGTCACGAATTCTTTCGAAGCGAACAGATATATGCCGTATGTCGGCGAACGTCCCGCATGAGCACCATCGCCGAAATACGGTTTCCAGCCACCGAGTTCGCGCTCGCCGAAACCCTCTCCGCGGTTCCCCATCTGGAGTTCGAGACCGTCCGGGTCGTCGCCCACGAGACCGACCGCGTACTCCCATTGGTGTGGGCCCAGACCGACGACGGCGATGCGCTCGATGATGCCCTCGCCGACGATTCGACGGTCGAAAACGTACGACTCCTTGCCGACCTCGCGGCGGAGCGCCTCTATCGGATGGACTGGGTGGCGAACGTCGAGACCGTGGTCCACGCGCTGCTCGAACACGACGGCACCGTACTGAACGCCTCCGGGCGGGCCGACGGCTGGCACCTCCGGATTCTCTTCCCCGACCGGGAGTCGCTGTCGGCGACCCACGAGTTCGCCACCAACAACGATATCTCCTTTTCGCTCCAGAGCGTGTCCAACCTCTCGGAGGGGCGTGGCAGCCAGTTCGCGCTCACCGAACACCAACACCAAGCGCTGCTTGCGGCGTACGAAAACGGCTACTACGAGGTTCCACAGGAGACCACGATGGAAGACCTCGCCGACGACCTCGGCGTGAGCGCACAGGCGGTCTCACAGCGCCTCCACCGCGCGTACAGCAACCTCATCGAGAACGCACTCGTCATCGGTCGTCCGACGAGTTCCTTCGGGGAGTGAATCGCCGCTCTTCGGTGATGGCCACCTCGCGTTTCGTGTTCGTGCCGAACACCCGACGCCTCGTTCCCGAGGTCCCGTTTCCGGACCCGATTTAGACCATTGAAAACTCAAGCCGAACGAACTCGTCCGGGACTCCCGTCGTCGGACACATGAGCGAAGACGACGGCACGCTCGGATTGCCCGGTGCGGTCTCCATCGGGCTGGGTGGAATGATCGGCGGTGGGGTGTTCTCCGTGCTCGGTCTCGTCGCGACCATCGCGGGGTCGGCGGCGTGGGCGGCGTTCACCGCAGCCAGTTTGGTGTCGATGTGTGCGGGCTACTCGTACATCAAACTGAACGAGTTGAGCGACAGCAAGGGTGGGTCGGTCACGATGTTCGAGTCGTTCGTGGGCAACTCGACGGTCGCCGGGATGGTCGGCTGGACGCTCGTCGTCGGCTACGTCGGTGCCATTGCGGTGTACGCCTTCGCATTCGGATCGTTCGCCGAGGCGCTGCTCGGCGTCCAGACCGCCTTCGGGCTGCCGATACGGCCGTTCGTCTCGGTGCTCGCGGTCGCCGGGTTCGTCGGACTGAACGTCCTCGGTGCGAGCGCTACCGGCACCTCCGAGGAGATACTCGTCGCTCTCAAACTGATCATTCTCCTCGTCATCAGCGGCTGGGGACTGTACTACGGCTATACGGTGAACCAGCTCGCATTCGGGTTCGCCCGGATGACGAGCGCCTCCTTCGTCACCGCGATTGCGATATCGTTCGTCTCCTTCCAGGGCTGGCAGCTGGTGATGTACGACCAAGAGCAGATCAAAAACCCCGCCACGAACGTGCCGCGGGCGGTCTACATCTCGATCATCGGTGCGATCATCGTCGACAGCATGATTGCCATCCTCGTGACGAGTCTCGTTCCCACAGGAGTCATCGCCCAGCATCCCGAAATCGCAGTCGCACGGGCTGTCGAGCCGTTCATCGGCCAGATCGGGTTCGTCGCGGTGGCGATAGCGGCGCTGTTCTCGACGGGGAGTGCGGTCAACGGGACGCTGTTCAGCGCCGCGAACTTCGCACAGGGGATGCTCTCGGATGGCTTGCTTCCCGAGGAGGTGGGCGATACGGACGCGAGCGGGGCCTCGACGCGGATGGTCGTCGTTCTCGGGATCGCCGCCGCCGCTCTGACCGCCTACGGCAGTCTCAACGGCATCACCTCCTTCGGGTCGCTGGCGTTCATGGTCGTCTTCGGCGCGATGAGCTACCTCGCCTTCCGCCACCGCGATGACGGGGACATCACCGGCGTCGTTCCCGCCATCGGAGCGCTCGGAACGGTCCTGTTTTTCCCACTCCTGCTCTGGCATCTCTATACCGACGAACCCGCGGTGTTTTCGGCCGTCGTCCTCCTCTCGGTCGCCGTCGTCGCCGTCGAACTCGGCTACTTCAAGCGCGAGTCGATCAAACAGGGGGTCCGGACCGTCGAGAAACGAGTGTGAGTCAGGGGACTCACGCGCTGAGACGGATGTCATCGCCCCGGGTGACGCCGAAGGCCTCCTCGCCCCGACCTCGGTTGACGGCGAGTTCCACGTTCCCGTGACTGCCAACGGTCACGAGCCGGTCACCACGTTCGACGTGAGCGTACGAGCGCGCGACCGGCACCCGCTCGCCGTTCACGTCTACTGTGTCGCCGAAGCGCCCCGCCAACGCGTCGCCCGAGATGTTCGTGATGGCGTTCCCGAATCCATCGACGACCAGCACCTCGCCTTCGATCCCGTTGTCCCGGTAGTCGGGGTCGGGAAATCGCCGCTCCTCGAAACTCTCGACGGCAGTGAGGCGGTCGAGGTCCGCGATACGGTCGATACCGGCGTCATGGATGGCGGCGGCCGCTGGGGCGAACACATCTCTCCCGTGAAAGGTCGAACTCGCGGCGTCCGCTTCGATTTCGAACGCCTCGATATCGCCGTCCGTGAGTTTCCAGGCCACAGGAACGAGCACCCCGTTGTCAGGTCCCACGAGAGCGTGCTCGCCGGCGCGCACGGCGAGCGCCGCGCGGTCGGTGCCGACACCCGGATCGACCACGACGAGATGGACCGCCGGCGGGAAGTGGGGAAGGAGTTCCCGGAGCCAGAACGCCGCCGTGTGAACGTCCTGTCGCGGAAACTCGTGGCTGACGTCGACCAGCCTGGCGTCGGTGGTCGAGAGCATCACGCCTTTCATGGCTGCGGGGTAGGGCGCGCCGAAATCGGAACTCAGGGTTATCACGGTTATTCTGGGTCGGCGGTATCGGAGCGATGGGGTCGGTCGTCGGCCGCGCCGTCGGTGTCACTCACCCGCTGGAGACGTTCGATGCCGTCAATCTCCTCCACGACATCCACGACGGCCTCGGGAACCAGTTCCTCCCAGCCCTCGTCGTCGATCATGCGCTCACGGATTTCGGTTCCCTCCAACTTCTCGCGTTCGAACATCGGCGACTGGCGCACCTCGACGCCGGCTTCCGAGAACAGTTGAATCACGAGGGGGTTGTTCGAGTAGGCGATGTCGAACGTCGGCGACATGCTTTGGACGTGAGACACCCAGACCGCGTTCCGGTCCAAGTCCTCGATGGGAACCGGATAGATGACCAGTTCGGCGTCTTCGAGCGCCTTGGTGATCATCATGATGCGCTCGCCGGCGGTGAAGGGGTCGTGGCGTGCATGTGAGTCGTCGGCGCTCCCGATGCCGAGCACGAGTTCGTCGACGTCGTTTGCGATGCGTTCGACCATGTGGTGGTGGCCGTCGTGGTAGGGCTGGAAGCGACCGATGTAAAACCCCCGCGTCATGTCCATACCCCTGCCCCGCACATATATAAATCCATCCGGTCGGCAGCGAGCGGCAAATCGCAGTTCAGGAAGTCTCTTTCCGACGGTTTCGGCACCGTGTGGTCGATACCGGAGGGGAGAAAGTATATCAGTAAACGCGCCCTCCTCTCTACTGTTAGAGACAGTCATATGAGCAACGACACCGACACCGACGACGCGTTCCCGACCGAGTCCGAGGTCGACTCGGACGCGGAATCGGGGGCCGAGACGAACGTGCCGTCAGGGGAGGAACTCGGCAGCGACGTCGCCGAAGAGGCCATCATCGAGGGGCAAGAGGACGACCTGCTCGGCGGGCTGGATATCGAATCGACCGCCGACATCGAGATTCCGGAGCGACTCGTCGATCAGGTCATCGGTCAGGACCACGCCCGCGACGTGGTGATGAAAGCCGCAAAGCAGCGCCGCCACGTCATGATGATCGGCACGCCCGGTACCGGGAAATCGATGCTGGCAAAGGCGATGAGCCAGCTGCTGCCCAAAGAGGACCTTCAAGATGTCCTCGTCTATCACAACCCCGACGACGGCAACGAACCCAAAGTTCGCACCGTACCAGGGGGAAAGGGCAAACAGATAATTGAGGCCCACAAGGAGGAGGCCCAAAAGCGCAACCAGATGCGCCAGTTCCTGATGTGGATCATCATCGCCATCGTGCTGGGCTACTCGCTCATCTTCGCCCAGCAGGTACTGCTCGGGATTCTGGCGGCCGGGGTCATCTACATCGCCTTCAAATACAGCTCGCAAAGTACCGACGCGATGATTCCGAACCTGCTCATCGATTCGTCGGACACCCAGACCGCGCCGTTCAAGGACGCGACGGGTGCCCACGCCGGCGCGCTGCTCGGCGACGTCCGCCACGACCCGTTCCAGTCGGGTGGGATGGAGACGCCGAGCCACGACCGCGTCGAGGCCGGCGGGATCCACAAGTCCCACCGCGGCGTGCTGTTCATCGACGAGATCAACACGCTCGACGTCCGTTCCCAGCAGCACCTGATGACGGCGATCCAGGAGGGCGAGTTCGCGATCACCGGCCAGTCCGAGCGCTCCTCGGGCGCGATGGTCCAGACCGAGCCCGTCCCCTGTGACTTCATCATGATCGCGGCGGGGAACCTCGACGCGATGGAGAACATGCACCCGGCGCTGCGCTCGCGCATCAAGGGCTACGGCTACGAGGTGTACATGGACGACACCATCGAGGACGAGCCGGAGATGCGCCGCAAATACGCGAGATTCGTCGCCCAAGAGGTCGACAAGGACGGCCGCCTGCCCCACTTCACGCGCGATGCCGTCGAGGAGATGATCCTCGAAGCCCAGCGTCGTGCGGGCCGGAAGGGACATCTGACCCTCAAGATGCGCGACCTCGGTGGTTTGGTCCGGGTCGCGGGCGACATCGCCCGCGCAGCCGACAAGGAGTTCACCGAACGCGAGGACGTCCTGGAGGCGAAAAGCCGCTCGCGCTCCATCGAACAGCAGCTCGCCGATACGGTCATCGAGCGCCGCAAGGACTACGAGATGACCGTCGCACAGGGCGATGTCGTCGGTCGCATCAACGGACTGGCCGTGATGGGCGAGGATTCGGGTATCGTCCTCCCCGTGATGGCCGAGGTCACGCCCAGCCAGGGTCCCGGTGGGGTCATCGCCACCGGCCAACTCAAGGAGATGGCCGAGGAGGCCGTCCAGAACGTGTCGGCCATCATCAAGAAGTTCTCCGACGAGGACATCACCGAGCAGGACATCCACATCCAGTTCGTCCAAACCGGTCAGCAGGGCGTCGACGGTGACTCGGCCTCCATCACGGTGGCCGCCGCGGTCATCAGCGCGCTGGAGGACGTGCCGGTCGACCAGAACCTCGCGATGACCGGCTCGCTGTCGGTCCGTGGCGACGTTCTACCCGTCGGTGGCGTGACCCACAAGATCGAGGCGGCCGCGAAGGCCGGTCTCGAACGGGTCATCATCCCGGCGGCCAACGAACAGGACGTGATGATCGAAGACGAGTACAAGGACCAGATAGAGGTCATTCCGGTCTCGCACATCAGCGAGGTGCTCGAAGTCGCCCTTGCTGGTGAGGGCGAGAAAGACGGGCTGGTCGACCGCCTGAAGTCCATCACCGGCCAGGCGCTCGACCGACAGGTCGGACAGGGCCAGACCGGCAGTCCCAGCCCCCAATAGTGGCCCGGTGGGCGGTCTTCGCGGGTCTGACCGCCCTCGTTCTTTTCCTCTTGCTCGCGCTCGCGCGCGTTTCGCAGGTGACGAGCCGCGAGGCCGTCGCGGAAACACAAACAGATACGTCCGAACACCCGGGACCAGCACGCCACCCGGAGGGCGAATCGGCGTCGCTGTCGACCGGGCTACTGCTTGCGAACGTCGCGCTCTCGCAAGGACTGTTGCTCGTCGTTCTACTCGGTAGCGCGTGGTACGCACGGATTCCGCCCGCAGCGCTCGGCACAACGCCGGCGAATTGGCTAGGAGAACTCGCCGTTGGGGGCGCGCTCGGTATCGGACTGTATCTCGTCAACGAACTCGGCTCGCGCGCGGCCGAAGCGATCGGTATCGAGGTACCCGACGGACTGCGCGAGTCGCTCGCGCCCGATTCGATGGTGGGGTGGGTCGTCCTCCTCGCCGTCGTCTTGCCCACCATCGCTGTCTTCGAGGAGTTCCTCTTTCGGGCGGCACTCGTTGGCGCGTTCTCGACCGGCTTTTCGCTCTCACCGTGGCTTCTGGCCCTGCTCTCGTCGGTAGCCTTTGCACTCGGCCACGGCGCACAGGGCGCGCTCGGCATGGTCGTCACCGGCGGGCTAGGGTTCGTGCTCGCGGGTGCGTTCGTCCTGACCGGAAGCCTACTCGTGGTTGTCGTCGCCCACTACCTCGTCAACGCGCTCGAATTCGCCGTCAACGAGGGTTCGCTTGGCTAATCGTCGAGCGGTGCGACGGCATCGGCGTCGGTCAACTCTCGAATCGTCGCGTCGTCGTAGCCCGCCTCGGCGAGCAGTTCCGTAGTGTGCTCGCCGAGGCGAGGCGGATAGTGGCGTATCGTCGTCGGCGTCCCCGAGAAGTGCATCGGGCTGCCCGGCATCTCGACGGTCCCTGCAGTGGGGTGCTCGATTTCCCGGTGCATATCGCGTGCCTGTACCTGTGGCGTCTCGAAGACGTCGGCCATGTCGTGGACGTCGCTCGCGGGCACGTCGTACTCGTCGAACAGGGCGAGCAACTCGTCGGTCGCGTACTCGATGAGTTCGTCGGCCAGCAAGGAATCGAGTGCCTCCCGGTTCGCCACCCGGTCTTCGTTGGTTGCGAATCGGGTATCGTCGGTCAGGCCCTCGCGGTCGAGCGCCGCACAGAAGTTCGTCCAGAGGGTCTCGGAGGCGACCGCGACGACCACGTAACTGTCCTGTGTTTCGAACGCTTGATACGGCACAATCGTCGGGTGTTTGCTGCCCATCCTCGTCGGTGGGTCGCCAGTGGCGAAGTAGTTCGACGCCATGTACGTCATCCACGCTACCTGCCCGTCGAACAGGCTGATGTCGACTTTCTGTCCACCACTACCACCGAGTTCACGTTCGAGCAGCGCCGCCAGGATTCCTTGTGTGGCGTACATTCCCGCGCCGATGTCGGCGATGGCGACACCGACACGGACCGGTGGGCCGCCCTCCTCACCGGTGATGCTCATCAGCCCGCCCTCGGCCTGCATGATGATATCGTAGGCCGGGCGGTGGCTGTCCGGACCCCACTCGCCGTAGCCCGAAATCGAACAGTACACGAGGTTTGGATTCTCCTCGCGGAGGTCCGCGTAGCCGAGGTTCCACTCGTCCATCTTACCCACCCGAAAGTTCTCGACGAGCACGTCGGCCTCGCGGGCGAATCCCCGGAACACCTCACGGCCCTCCTCCGATGCGAGGTTCAACGCGATGGAGCGCTTGTTCCGGTTGGTGCTCATGTAGTATGCGCTTTCGTCGGACGCACCATACGACGGCGGCTGCCAGCCACGGGTCTGGTCGCCAGTATGGGGGCGTTCGACCTTGATGATTTCAGCGCCGAGGTCGCCCAACTGCATCGTACAGAACGGCCCGGCGAGCACGCGCGAAGCGTCCAACACCGTGAGGCCGTCGAGCGGGCCGCGGTCGCCGTCGGCCTCGCGTGCTTGGCCGGTCATCGTCCCTCCATGAACGCGCTCGCCTGTGGTTCCATCGGGTCCGTACGAACTTCGACCAACACCGGTTCGTCGCGCGCGGCGGCCTCCGCTGTCCGCTTTTCGAGGTCCGCCACGCCCGCGGCCCGCAGGGCGGTCATGCCCATCCCCTCTGCGATAGTGGAGAAGTCGAGCGAGGCCGACGGCCAGCCGTAGGCTCCCGACGGGAGACCGTAGCTTCGCTCGGCCTCCTCGCTGATGATGGCGTAGTCGTCGTTGTTGAACACCACGACGGTTATCGGCAGGTCCTCCGCGACGGCGGTGTGGAGTTCGTGAACCGCCATCATCAGCCCGCCGTCGCCACAGAGCGCGAGCACAGGCCTGTCGGGATTGGCCAACTGCGCGCCGATGGCAGCGGGTAATCCAGTCCCCATCGTCGCCCACGAGCCGGGGTTGACGTACCGGCGCGGACCGGAGGCCTCGAAGACGTTGAGCGTCCACACCCGGAAGCCACCCGCGTCGGCGCTCACGACGGTCTCGTCGGGAATCGCGCGGCGAATCGCTCGAAGGCAGGCAACCGATGTGGGCGGTTCGCAATCGAAGAGGTCGGCGATGTGCTCCTCGTAAGCGTCTCTGACTGCCGCGACCTCCGCAGCGCCGTCCCAGCCCGCCACATCCCCATCGAGATGGCTCGCCAGCGCGTCGAGGGTCGCGCGCGCATCGGCGACGATACCGACCGTTGGCGTGTAGCCGGTGCCGATGTCGTTCGCCTCAAGCGTGACGTGGACGAGGTCCTCGGGCAGCGGTGCCGAGAAATTCCGGGTGGCGACGGCATCGAGGTCCGAGCCGACGACGAGCGCGGCGTCCGCCGTGTCGAGCCGGTCTTCGAGTTCCGGGCTGGCACTCCCCGAGAGCGTCCCCATCAAGAGCGGATGGCTCCCGCCGATGACGCCCTTTCCCTTGTAGGTCGTCACGACCGGTGCTCGTAGGGTCTCGGCGACCGCTCGGAGTTCCGCGGTCGCCCCCGAGGCTCTGATGCCGCCACCGGCGACGATAATTGGCCGATTCGCCCCGTCGAGCACGTCGGCCGCAGCGGCGACGCCATCGGGCTTGCCGACCGATGGTGGCTCGAACTCGCCCGGCGTCGCGACCGCCACGTCCTGCTTCAGGAAGTTCTTCGGAATGCTGATCCTCACTGGACCGTTCGGCGGCGTCTCAGCGACCGCAATCGCGCGGTCGAGTTCGGCGGCGGTCGCCTCGGGCGTTTCGACCAGCACGTTCTCCTTCACGACGTTGTCGTAGGTGTCCGGCGGCGTCTCGTGGATGGCGTCGCCGCCGCGGAGTTCGGGTTCGGTCTCGATGGCGATGTGGACGAGCGGCGTGCAGTCGTTTTTGGCGTTCTTCAGTCCGTTCATCGCGTTCATGTCGCCCGGCCCGGGAACGACGATGGTCGCCGCCGGTCGGCCGCTCGTCTCGGCGTAGCCCCACGCCTGCTGGGAAACGGCGGTCTCGTGGC
>CAZJHA010000072.1:0-9227 GCA_964545755.1 uncultured Halobacteriales archaeon
CCGTCACCGAAGCCGCCTACGAGTCCGCGCGCACGGGCGAGTGGGTCGACGTCGATCTCGACTGACGCGAACCGAACCACGCCCTGAACCATCCGTTTTCGACGGCGGTGGCGTGCGATGAATCCGGCCGCAGGCCGGAGAACGCGCGAGAGATGAGCGAAGTGAGGGCGTAGCCCGAACGGAGTGAATCGGTTGGGGAGGGTGTGGCCGCCGCGGTGCGATAGCGGAAAGGTCAGCAATCGAACCACGAGGACCCGGAGGCGAGTGAGCGGGAGTCTTTAGTTAGGGTTTTGCCGACCAGTGAGGGCCCTCCGGGTCCTCGTGCCGTGCGAGCGGGCGTTCACGAGAGCTTCGCTCTCGTGCAGCCCATCAGAAACCTTCTGATTCGGAGGATGCTTCGTGCCCGTGAGCAGAGAGTGGTGGCCGACCGCAGGGAGGCCACCCGAGGAGTGAAAAAGTGGGCCGCCGACAGGAGAGGTATGTCCCCGCCCGAGATTCTCGTCGCCGGCGAGACGCTCGTCGATTTCCTGCCCGACCGGTCGGGACCGCTTCGGGCGGTCGAGGGATTCACCCGGCGGGCGGGCGGCGCGCCGGCGAACGTCGCCATCGCGCTCGCACGGCTGGACGAGCAGCCGTGGTTTCTCTCGAACCTCTCGACCGACGCCTTCGGCGAGTTCCTCGCCGCAACGCTCGATGAGCAAGGTGTCCCCGACCGATTCCTCACCCGCGATGGCGACCACCGAACGACGCTCGCCTTCGTCTCCCACGACGCCGATGCCGACCGGAGCTTTACATTCTATCGTACCGCAACCGCCGACCAGCACATCGACCCCGGCGTGGTGGGCAACGACGCACTTGAGGACCTCCCGTGGGTCGCCCTCGGCGGCGTCGCACTTGCGAGCGAGCCCGCGCGCTCACGGCTGCTCGATTTCGCCGAACGCGCACGAAAATACGACTGCACCGTCGTCTTCGACCCGAACAGTCGCCCGGAGCTCTGGCCCGACGCGGCGACTTACGAGCGCACCCTCGACGAGATGCTCACGCTCACGGACGTCTGTAAGGTGTCGAACGAGGACCTCGTGGACACACGATTCGAAGACGGGCCAGTTGATGCACTGCTCGCTGCCGGGCCACACACCGTCTTTTCGACCCACGGCGCGGGTGGTGCACGCGTCGTCGTCGACGAGCGTGCCCCGTGGGGACCAGCCGAGCACGACCATCCGGGCTATTCCGTCGACCCCGTCGATACGACCGGTGCGGGCGACGCCTTTCTCGCGGGTGTGCTATGCGCGCTCGCGGACGGACAATCGCTCGACGAGGTGCTCGCGTTCGCCAACGCGGTCGCTGCACTCACGACGACCGAGCACGGGGCGGTCGATGCGCTGCCCGACCGCGAGACAGTACTGAGATTTCACACGAACTGAGCGGCGTTCGAAACTGGAACGTGGCGAAAACGAGTCGTGAGTCTACGCGCCGGGAACCGTACCGGCGACGAACCACCAGTTCGTTCCCGAGGTCGGCTCTTCTTTTTTCTTCTCGGCCTTCGTTCGGTTTCTGCGGTGTTGCCATTCCATACCTGTCTAGAGGGTTTACTCGTACTTGAATATTTTGACTTTCCAATATTTCTGTCGTGGACGTTCACGACAGACCGACGAGTTCCGCCCTACCGACTCCCCTGCCACCACGGCGGCAATCGCCGGAGTATCACGACGAGTCGGGGAAACAACCCTACGGCGGCGACCGACACTCCCACCGCAGCTACGAGTGAGCCAAGCGCTGAGTCGGCGAGCAGCTCGATTGCCGTCCCGCTGCCGGCCGCAACGACGATGGCGAGGCTGTGATACCCGATGCGAACGGGAACCGACTGATAGCTCATCGCCGGCCAGCCGACCGACTCGGCGTTGCGGGCCGTGCCGACGGCGAGCGAAAGCGTGAGGAGGGCGACCAGTGCGGCGAACGTCACCTCGTCGTTGTACGGCACGCCCATCAGCCAGAGCAGTGCCGGAAACCCGGCAACAACGACCTCCGTGAGCCCGAAAAAGACGTTCTCGACCCAGCGCTCGACGCCGGCCTTTCCCGTCGCTCGCGGTCCGGCCTTGCGCCGTTCGGTCGATGAGTCAGTGCCGCGCCGGCTCATCGAGTGGCTCAGTCCTCGCGGCTCACGCGGATGACCTGCAGCAGCGACTCGACGGGGACACCCTCCAGCTCCTCGACGCCCTGCTTGTCGACCAGCACGCCACAGCCCACCGGCGTGCCGCCCTCCTCGGCGATGGCGTCGATGGTCTCGGTCATCGTCGTGCCACTGGTGATGGTGTCGTCGACGACGTAGCACTCCCGGCCGCGGATTTTGGCGAAGTTCCGCGAGAAGCTTCCACTGAGGTCCTCGATGTCGCCTTCCTCCCACTGGTGTTTGCGGGGTGCGTAGGCAGCGAGGTCCGCATCGAGTTCGAGCGCCACCGTCGTCGCAAGCGGCGTGCCGGCCTTCTCGATGCCGACCACGAGGTCAATGTCCTCGCCGTCCTCGCTACCGAGGAGGTCCGCCATCGCGTGGCCCACGTCGGCGAGGCGGGTGCTGTCACGGCCGAGCGCACTCCAGTCGACGTGGATGTCGTCAAGCGCGTCGGTCGGCTTGCGGGCTGATGTCGGGGTTCCCTCGCCGCGTTCGACCAGCCAGCTCGCCGTCTCGCGGGAGACGTTCAGCTCGTCGGCGATTTCGCCGTTCGAGAGACCCTGCCCCGCCAGCTCGTTCGCGCTCTCGATGAGGTCGTCGACGTTCTTCATCGCCGGGGGTTGCGCCCGGCCGGTAATAGGTGTTGTCCGTCGGTTTCGGCTCAGTGCCGAAGCGTCATTCGACGGTCCGTCCCGTGCTCCGGCGGCGATGGCGACGGGATTTCCCCCCGGAGGTCGATGTCGGCGGCAATGGTGGCGGGCGTGAGGGACTCCGGCGAATCGCCCGCCTTGTCGAGTCGGTTGGCGCGCTCCATACACGACCGGAGTGCTGCGACTGCCGCCGCGCGCGTCGTCACCCGTCCGACCGAGTGCTCGCTCGTGGACTCGCCGGCGTGTATGCGACAGGTCACCTCCCAACCACGCGCCAAATCGAACGGTAGTGGCTGTGTCTCGTCGATGCTCGTCGCCGCGACCTCCATCCCGCCCGTGTCGTGGGCGAAGACGAGTTCGTCCGCCCGGACCCGTTTGCAGACCCACCCGGCCGGTGGCTGTATGTCCTCGGGCAATGGACTCATGTCAATCCCCTCCCTCAGTTCTAACACACGACAGCACCCTCGTGGTTGTGCCTGCAACTGCCGGCGGGCTATACCCCCTCGGCTATCCATTAGGCGAACTCGATGTCCTCGGTGAACCGGTCGACGAGAACGACGAGCGCACCGCCCGCGACGGCGACGGCCAGTACGCTTCCGACCGCCATCGGCGTCATCTCGGGCGTGTTCCGCAGCACCTCCGTCGCGGGAAGCCTGAGCGCACCGACCATCAGGCTCACGAGGAACGTGAGGGTGGCGTCGCGGTAGTTCGCGAGCGCCCAGCGGATGGCGTAGGCAATCGAGAACAGCCCGATGAGTGCGCCGACACAGAAGGCTGCGACGACGATACCCGGTTCGACGAGCGCCACGAGACTTCCACCCGAGAGCAGTCCGGCGAGCGCGTTCGTGAACTCGGTGAGCGTCCCAGTGAGGAACTCGTACTGGCCGAGCACGTAGAGGAAAAACGCCCCTGAGATACCGGGCAGAATCATCCCCGCGATGGCGATGGAACCGGCCACGAAGACGAACACCGGCGAGTTCGGCATCGAGTTGCTGACCTCCGGTCCCGACAACGCGAAGGCGAAGACGAACCCGAAGACAGCGACCGCAACCCGCCGTGGCGAGTTGAGCGAGACGTGTTCGTAGAGGACGACCGCCGAGGCGGCAATCAATCCGAAAAACAGCGCCGCCACCAGCCCCGGATACGTCTCGAAGGCATAATCCATGACGCGCGCGACGGTGATGAGCGCCGTAACGATGCCCGTTCCGAGCGCGAGCAAGAAGGGAATGTCCATCTCGACGAGCGCGGCCCGGAACTCGGCGCGTTCGGTGCGTCGATGGAGACGGGGAAGATAGCCCAGCGCGCGCGGGTCGAGGCTCGTGATGGCTCCGATGAGCCGCTCGTAGATGCCCGTGATGAGTGCAATGGTACCCCCGGAGACACCCGGCACCGCGTCCGCAGCGCCCATAAAGACGCCTTTGAGATAGACCCCGAGCCACTCGCGTGCCGCACTCATCCGCTCACCCGTGGGTGCGCTGCCCCGACTGCGCCCACATCAGGAATCGCCAGCGCGCTTGCCGTGGCGTTCGTTGTCGATGTGTTCCCGACCGTGGCGTTGCCGGCCGACGTGTTTCCGGCCGTGGCGTTCGCGGTCGCCGATTCGTTCGCGCTCGCGTTGGTCGCCGCCGAGACCGATGTCTCGGTGAGGTCGACCAAGACGGTCTCGCTGGTGCGGCCGATGACCGCGCCCTCCGATACCTCGGCGGTCGCCGTCCACCGGCTGGCGTTCTCACCTGCGCCCGTCACTGGCGTCCGCAATGTGTACGGACCGGTCGCCTGCACCGAGACGTTCGTTGCGCCCCGCTCGGTACCCCAGTTGTCGTAGCCGGTCGTCGAGTATGGCAGCGTCATCGTGAACTGACCCTGCGCGTTCGTCGTGGCCTGCTGGGTGTAGTTGAACGTCGTGTCGTTCGTGGTCGGCATCCGCATCTCAACTGTCGCCTCCACAGTTGTATTCGGCGGTCCCTGTCCCTCGACGGTGGCACCCGGGACGCGCTCGAACGTCTTGACCCAGTTCGTCGGCGTCGCGAACAGTTCGGTGGCGTTCAGTCCCGTCGTCTGGAGGCGCTGGAGGGCGCTCTGGGCGAACGAACGCGACCCCGAGAGACCGTTCTCCTGACTGCCACGGACCAGCCGGTAGTGTTCGAGCGCCGGCACGCGCTCAGTGGGATAGCTACCGACGCCGCCGATCTGGGCCGTTCCGTCCTGCTCGACGAACTGACGAGCGGCGGACATGTTCTCGAAGCGCTTGATCGCGCTCTCGTTGCCCGAGGGGGCGAACGCGCTCTGGAGAGTGCCATTCGAGAGGCGTTGTGGACTCTCGTAATCGACCACGACGGGTTCCGGCTCGGCCGCGCTGCCGTGGAAAGTATAGAGGCGCGTGCGCATGGTCTCGTAGTGGCGCTGTTCGTAGGCCAAAAACGAGGTCGTTGGCCGCTGCTGACCGCTCGATTGGGTGGCAATCGGCGTCACGTCGTCGTAGATGGAGAGTGGTCCGTCGTTGTACCACGTAAAGGGCGCGCTGAACAGCGCCCCGCCCGCCGGGTCGGCCATCCGCCAGTCTATCATCACGTAGCGCACCCCCTCACCGTCGGGCATGCGCGCAATCTCGTTCGCGCGCGACGCATTGGGTGCAAGCAGGAAGTTCGCCGCCTGCCGGGCGTTCTGCTGGAACGGGTTCGCGGTGGGGATCCGCTCACCGAGGGTCGTTATCCAGTGGCCGTAGTCCCACCACGAGAGCACGCCGTAGGCTCCATCGGGGTAATCGAAATCGTCCGTTCGGTCGTACGTTCCGTAGTAGTCCATCGACTCGTTGCCGCCGCCGTAGGTGCCCTCTGCGGGCGTGTTGTTTTCCATCCACGCGAGGCTGCCGTCCCATCCCGTGATCGACGAACTGACACCGGAACTTTGGTCGGCGTAACTGCCGGCGGCCGTCGCGGCCGCGCCCCCGCCGACAGCCAAGGGCGCGGTGATGAGGAACACGACCGCGAGCACGGTGAGTACCTGATATGCCCGGAGGTTGCGGAGGCTAGAGCGCACACCGGTCGAGCCGACGTATCGCAGCACTTGACCGACGAAGTAGGCGTTGAGAACGGCGACGGGGACGATGAGGTAGTAGTTGAACCGCGACTGCGTGAGCGTCGCGGCGGTCATGAACGCGGCCCAGACGAGGACGAACAGGATGCCGGCACGCTCCTCGCTGCGCCCGAGCGCGAGGCGAACGAGCATCAACGCCGCGCCAGTGAGGGCCGTCACCAGCGCCAAGCCATAGGACCCAAAGAGGAACTGGACCGGATTCCGCGGCGGAATCGCCTCACCCACAGTGAGGGAGGTCGCGCTCGACCCGAAGCCGACGACGCGCTCCAACTGGCCGACGAAAAACGAAAAGAGGTCGGGTAGTGCAACCGCCATCGCGAGCGCGCCGAGCGCGAAGATGCCGAATATCGCGCCCGGATAGGCGATCGCCGGGAGGTCGCGCGCTTCGAGTTGGCGCGCGAGCCATGCCATGAACGCGCAGCCGAACACGCCGGCAAAGGCCATCGCCGGATGCAGCAGCGAGAAGTTGGTCACACTCACCTCGACGGTATCGAACGAGACCAGAAAGCCGACACCAGCGACCGCGAGCGCGATACCGCTCACGATGGCGACGTGTTCGGGACTCTCGCCGCGGAGGTACTCGACGGGAAGGACGACGAGCAGGAAGACCCCGAAGATGCCCACGAGCATGAGACCGGGCGGCCAGACCCAGACGTAGAGCAGAATCGCGACGCCTGCGAGGACGCCCCAGCCGACCGGTCTGCGCAGGTTCGAGAAATCACGCTCGGTGAACTGTTCGTAGACGGGTTTTTCTCGCTCGGCGACCGCGAGCGCGAGGACGATTGCCGCGACCGCGAGCACCTGAAAGAGCACTTCGGCAGCGTGGTGGTCGGAAAAGCCCGCCACCGAACGTCCGAGGAAGGTACTCGGCGAGAGCGCGAGGATGGCGACGCCGACCACACCTCCGAATCGTCCGCCGAAGCGCTTGCCGAGGAAATAGGTAGGGACGGCGACGAGCGTGCCGATGACCGCCGGCGCGAACAGCAGCGCGAGCGCCGTCGTCTGTTCGGAGGGACTGCCACCGCCGGCGACGAGCGCGGCGGTCGCGACCAGTTGGTCGTACAGCGTCCCGAACTGCCCGACGCTCGTTCCGGTCGGAAATCTCGTCCACGGGTCGAAGGGCATCGTCTGCGGCCAGTGTTTGACCGTATAGCGCACCTGTCGGAGGTGATACCATGCGTCGTTGCCGCTGAAGTAGACCTGCCCGCCGACGAGGAAGTTCCGCCAGTTGCGCACGCGGATCCAGAGCATGAACGCGACGAGCGCGAGCAGCAGGGGAACGTGATACAGCGCACCGACCCAGTCGAGAAACGGTCCGAAATCCGGGAGCCGTTCGGCGAGTTGCTCCCTGCGTTGACTCATTGGAGACATCCAGTCACAAAGCGCGCATAAACCTTGTGAAACACCGTACGACGAGCGGCGGGCCGAACGGAAACGGCTATCCGTCGACCCCCCACAGAGGACGGTATGCGGGTCTCAGTCGTGCTCTGCACCTACGACGAGGCGTCGTTCGAGCGCTTTCGCGACGCGGCCGACAGCGTGCTCGCCCAGAGCCATCCCACCGAACTCGTGGTCGTCGTCGACGGCACGCCGACCCTCGCAGAGCGCGTCCGCGAGACCTACGGAAGCCACGACGACGTCCTGATATACTGCAACGACGAAAATCGTGGTCTGCTCGAAAGCCGGAATACCGGGGTCGAGCTCGCCTCCGGCGACGTCGTGGCCTTCCTCGACGACGATGCACGCGCCCACCCCGCGTGGGTCGAGCGACTGGTCGCGGCCTACGAAGACGAGGACGCGCTCGCGGTCGGCGGGCGGATGGTGCCCGAGTGGGTCGCCGGAAAACCGTCATTTCTCCCCGAAGAGTTCTACTGGCTCGTCGGCGTCACTCACAGAGGATTTGGTCCCGACGGCGACGAGCACGAAGAAGGCGAGGTCAGGAACACGTTCGGCTCGAACCTCTCTGTTCGCCGCGAGGTCTTCACGAGTCTCGGTGGGTTCGACCCGGCCATCGGTGGGCGGAAGGGCGACAGGAACTTACAGGGTGGCGAGACCGAACTCTGTGCCCGCCTTCGGGAAGAGTACGGCGAGGGCGTACACTACACGCCCACCGCCGTGGTCGCCCACAAGGTCTTCGACTACCGGACGAAGCCGCGCTGGCTCGCCGACCGCGCGTTCTGGCAGGGCTACTCGAAGCGGGCGATGGAGGGACTCGTGCCCGACTCGACCAGCGAGGAGAGTGCGTTTCTCCGGCGATTGCTCACCGAATTCGTTCCCGACAGGCTCCAGGGCCTGTCCCGCGAGCCGACCCGCGAGAAGGTGTTGCAACTGTTTTCGCTACTGGCGTTCACAGTCCTGGTCGGACTCGGCTACTGTTACGGTGTTTTCAGCCCACCCGAAGAGTTCGAGCGATGAGAACGAGCGGGGCGAACGGCGGCCTGGGAGTGCTCTGGCTCACGCCCGACAAACCGACGAACATCAGCGTCGGTCGCCGCCGCATCGCCGACCGACTCGAAGCCAACGGGTTCGAGGTCACGCTCCGAGGTGCGACACCACGGACGCTACTTCGGTCGCTGCGCGAGCGCGCAGACTACGATGTCGTCCTCGGTACGACCCGGTCCGGTGCGTTCGCCGGTGCGCTGCTCAAATTCCTCGGAACGCCGTTCGTGGTCGACCACATCGATCCCATCCGGCAGTTCGCCAACACACATCCAGGACCGCTCTCGCTGGCGGTGCGGGTAGCCGAGAACCTCGCCTTCCGAATCGCCGACCACTCCCTCTACGTCTACGAGGAGGAGCGCGAGCGCGTCTCTCGACACGCCCGCACCGCGACGCGGACCGACCTCGGGGTGAGCTACGAGCGCTTTGCGAACCCCGATTCGACAGTCGTCGGGCAGGCTCGCGAGCGACTCCACGAGGCGGGCGTCGGCGCGGACGAGCGAGTGGTCATCTACGTCGGCGGACTCGAACCCATCTACCACATCAGGAAACTCCTCGCGGCGATGGACCGTCTCGATGGGTGGACGCTCGTCGTGCTCGGCACGGGGTCGCTCGCACCGGCGGTCGAGCGTGCGGCCGAGCGTGAGAACATCGTCTTCCTCGGGACTGTCCCCCACGAGTCGATACCGGGCTATCTCCACGCCGCCGACGTCGGCGTCTCGCTGGTCGACGACCCGCACACGCTCAAGGTCCTCGAATACGCCGCCGCGGGGCTGGCGGTGGTGCAGGCGCGCGGCCGCGCCGAGGAGCGATTCGGCGAGTACGCCGAGTTCTGTGACCCCACACCCCGGGCGATTGCCGCCGCTATCGAG
>CAZJHA010000073.1:0-9206 GCA_964545755.1 uncultured Halobacteriales archaeon
CATCGAGGACCAACTCCAGGCGGTATGGTCCACTCGACGTGGGGCGACTGGTTCGTACAGGACGAGATCGAGGCCGCCGACCCCGACGGGCTCGCGGTCTGGTATCTCGGTTGCAACGGTTACGTCCTCCGCACCGCCGAAACGACGGTCTACCTCGACCCCTACTTCGGTGACGGGTCGCCGCCGCGCACGATTCGGATGATTCCGGTGCCGATGGACCCCGCCGACGCCACGCTCTGTGACGCCGTACTTGTCACTCATGAGCATATCGACCACATGCATCCGCCTTCCCACCGCGCGCTCGTCAAGGACTGCGGCGGCGACCTCTATGCACCCGCAGCGTCCCACGACGCCCCGAACTACGACGGTGACGTCGAGGCTCCCCCCGCGGAGACCGTCGAACCGGGCGACGATTTCACCGTTTGCGACCTCTCGATTCATGTCCGCGGCGCGAACGACCCTGATGCCGAGGAGCCCGTAACCTACGTCATTGAACACGAATCGGGCACCTTCTTCGCAGCAGGTGACTCCCGTCCGGCTGACGAGTTTTCCGACATCGCCACGGAGTTCGACATCGACCTCGGCGTGCTCGCCTACGGCACCGTGGGGAACATCTTCCACACCGAGGACAGTCCGCCGGAGACCTACCCGACCGACTGGTACAACGATGGCGAGCAGGTCGTGGAGGCGACGAACCAGCTTGAGCTTCACAGGCTGATGCCCGTCCACTGGGACTTGTGGAAGGGCGTCGGCGCGGACCCGAAGGCAATCTACGAGCACGCGGCCTCCTACGAGTTTCCGGGGGTCGTCGAGGTCGTCTCCATCGGCGACCGCGTGAACGTCGGCGAGCCGGGCGTCATCAGGTTGCAGGACCGCCGCGAGTAAGGCAGGCAGCGGATTTAATACCACAACGGGCACAGCAGGAGCTATGGGAACGGCGACTTTCGACTACAGCGACGAGACCGTGATCGTCACTGGCGGCAGCGCGGGCATCGGGCGCGCCATCGCGCTCGCGTTCGGGCGCGCGGGCGCGACGGTCATCGTCGCCGACGTGCGCGAGGAGCCGAAGATGGACGGGGAGGACGTACCAACCCACCAACTCATTGCGGAGGCGGGCAGCACCGGCGAGTACGTCAAAACGGACGTCTCGGACCCGGACGAACTCACGTCGGTCGTCGAGGCCGCCCATGAGTTCGGCGGTGTCGACGTGATGGTGAACAACGCCGGCGTCCAGCACTCCGAAACCTTCCTCGACGTCGAACAGGAGGACTTCGACCGCCTGCACCACACGAACGCCCGTGGAGTCTTCTTCGGAACGCAGGCCGCCGCACGCGACATGATAGACCGCGAGGACCCCGGTGCTGTGGTCAACACTGCCTCGATCTCCTCGTGGGTCGCCCAGCACGGCCAAGTCCAGTACGACTCGACGAAGGGGGCCATCAAGATGATCACCAAGGGTGCGGCGCTCGAACTCGCGGAACACGACATCCGCGTGAACGCGGTCGCGCCCGGCCAGATCGCCACGGAGTTCACCGAGGGCTGGTCGGAGGAGGCCCAACAGGCCGCCGGCGACGAGGGCGGATTCATCAAACCCGTTCCGTTGGGCCGGGCCGGTCATCCCGAGGACAACGCCGGCGCGGCACTCTTTCTCGCAAGCGAGAACGCCTCCTACATCACCGGCCAGCTCCTGTTCGTCGATGGCGGTTGGACGGCGATTTGAGCCGTCGATTTCTTTCGGCGCTGTGTTCGGCGCGTCGCGGATGGCCGTCGCTCGGTGACGAGCTGTGCATAAAAATCGATGATTCGTTGTTCGTCCGCGTCCGCTGAGCTGCGTTACTGTCGGGTAACGTTGGTCGCTCGCGGTCCTTTGTCAGCCTGTTCGATGTCGAATTCGACTTCGGTGTCCTCTTCGAGGTCCGGGCCGCCGATGTCCTCCATGTGGAAGAAAACGTCCTCCTCGGAGTCCTCAGTGTCGATAAAGCCGTAACCGCCCGTGTCGTTGAAGAAGTCGACCGTACCAGTTGCCATTGCAAGCAAACCCAATGCCTATCCGGGGATAAGGGTTGCGCGAGTGGCGCTATCACGGACCCAGAGAGCGTTTGGCGCGACTGCTGGACGGACTGTCGAGTAATGTATGCTCTCGAAACACGACTGGTGCAGCTATTCGACGCGATTCGTTCGGAGAATCCAGTCGCTTCGCTAGACGGAAAGTCCATGCTCGGTCTGGGATTCGAACCCAGGTCATCGGCTCGAAAGGCCGAAATGATTGGCCGGACTACACCAACCGAGCGAACGCATCCGCCAGTTCCCGATACCGATTGTTAAGCGTTCCGTTCCGTGGTTACTTCCCCTCGAATTCGGGGTCGGAATCGCCCATGAACGCCGTGACGCCTTCCATCAGATCGTCGGTGTTGATGAGGTGGCCAAAGGCCTGCGATTCGATTTCGAGACCGGCTTCGGTGTCCTCCCAGCCACGGAGCATCGCGCGTTTGGTGAACTTCTGGGCGATAGGTGGCCCGCCGGCGAGGTCGGCGGTCAGTTCGTGGGCACGCTCGTCGAACTCGCTGTTCTCGACAACCTCGGTGAGGAAGCCGTAGTCGGCGATCTCGGCGGCGTCGTAGCGCTCGGCGGTGAGGATGATCTCCTTTGCGCGCCCCTCACCGACGATGTGCTGGAGGCGCTGGGTACCGCCCCAGCCCGGCAACAACCCGAGATTCAGTTCGGGTTGGCCGAACGACGAGCGCTCGGAGGCGATTCGGAGGTCCGCACACATCGACAGCTCCATCCCGCCGCCGAGACAGTAGCCGTCGATGCCCGCGACGACCGGCATCGAACACTCCTCAAGCTTGCCGAAGGTCCGCTGGCCCTTCTGTGAGAGCTCGACCGCATCGAGCGGGTCGGCGCTCGTCGCCATCGATTGAACGTCCGCACCCGCAGAGAAGGCGTCGTCGCCAGCGCCGACGACCAGCAGCGCACGCACGTCGTCGTCTGCCTCCAGCTCGTCGATGGCCGTATCGAGTTCGTCGAGTATCCCGGCGTTGATGGTGTTCATCCGGTGGGGCCGGTCGATGACGATCTTGCCCACCATATCGCCGGGATATTCGACGCGAATGTTCTCGAACTCGACGTCACTCCCGCCCTCTTCTTGCTCGTAGAACCCCTCGCCGGCCTGTGTTTCGAGATAGTCGGCGGGTTCGTAACGTGCCGCCCCAGTTTCGTCGTGGAGTTCGTCGAGTTTCTCGTACAGCGACTGAAGACCCGCGCTGTCTGCCAGTTTTGCTGGCCCTTCGGGGAAGCCAGCGCCGAGCATCACAGCTTCATCGATGTCCGCGGCTGGCGCGACGTCGTTGCCGACGAGTTTGGCGACCTCGTTTGCCATCACGGCCAGCAGTCGAGTTTCGATCTCCTCGCTGCCGGCGTCCGTCGGTATGTCCGCGCCGTCGCCGTTCTCGTAGTCGTAGAACCCTTTGCCGGACTTCTTGCCCAACTCCTCGCTTTCGACCTTCTCTTCGAGCAGCGGGCACGGCTCGTAGGCATCGCCCAACGTCTCGTGCATGTATTCGAGGACGTGGTAGCCGACGTCGATACCGACTTGGTCGGCGAGTTCGAAACTGCCCATCGGCAGGCCCATGTCGAATTTCGTGGTGCTATCGACTTCGGCCATCGTCGCCACGTCGTCTTCGACCAGCCACGCCGCCTCGTTCATCAGTGGGACGAGGACCCTGTTGACGATGAATCCCGGACTGTCCTTGCGGACTCGTACTGGAGTCTTCCCGAACTCCTCGGCGAGCGCTTCGACGGTATCGAGGGTCTCGTCGGCGGTGTGTTCGCCGGAGATGACCTCGACGAGCTGCATCCGAACTGGGGGATTGAAGAAGTGCATTCCGCAGAACCCCTCGGGCCGCTCGGTGACCTCCGCGAGGTCGGTAATCGAAAGCGATGAAGTGTTCGTCGCAAAGAGCGCATCCTCGGGCGCGTACTGTTCGACCTCTCCGTACACGTCCTGTTTGATGTCCATCTTCTCGGGCACGACCTCGATGATGAAGTCCGTTTCCGAGACGGTCTCTTCCAGATCCACCAACGGCGTCACCCGTTCGAGGGCGGCGTCGGCCTCCTCTTCGGTCAACTGGCCCTTCTCTTCGAGCTTGCCGACGCTCCATTCGAGCTGGTCGTAGCCCTTTTCAACTAACTCCTCGTTGATGTCGCGCAGCCGGACCTCGTAGCCCGCGAGCGCGGCCACCTCGGCGATACCGTGGCCCATGTTTCCGGCTCCGAGTACCGCGATGGTCTCGATGTCCTCGACGTTCATGATTCATCGTTAGAACTCACCGGCGCGGTTTCAACGTTTCTGTCTCAACAACAGTAGCCTCGAACGGCCATGATTTCGACCGAAACGTCTGCCGTGTTTGGAAACTCCGAACGAGTTTATTTCAGATTACGAAATTATTTGGCGCACGCTGTATAACGGACGATTATGGATTACGAGCTGTCCGACGAGCAAAAGCAGATTCGCGACGAAGTGCGGCGCTTCGCGGAAAACGAGATCGCGCCTATCGCCGGCGAGTATGACAGGGAAGAGAAGTATCCTCATGACCTCATCGAGACGGCCGGGGAGATGGGAATGCTCGGGGCGTCCATTCCGGTCGAATACGGCGGTGCGGGCTACTCCACACTGGAGACGGCCATCGTCATCGAGGAACTCTTCGCGGTCGACCCGGGCATCGGTCTCTGCGTGGCAAGCACCGGCTTCGGCTGCGAAGCCATCGTGGAAGCAGGAACCGAAGAACAAAAGGAAGAGTACCTGCCGCCTGTGGCGAACGGCGATGCCATCACGGGGGCAGCCATCTCCGAACCCGATACCGGTTCAGACGTCTCCTCGGTCTCGACCCGAGCGGAAAAAGACGGCGACGAGTGGGTGATCAATGGCAACAAGATGTGGATCACCAACGGGTCGGTGGGCGATTTCTTCGTCGTGCTCTGCAAGACCGACCCCGACGCCGAGGGTCGTTACAATGGCTTTTCCCAAATCATCGTCGAGTCCGACAGGGACGGGTTCACCGCCGAGAAGATAACGGGCAAACTCGGGATTCGCGCCTCCGATACGGCCGAACTCATCCTCGACGACGTGCGCGTGCCCGAAGAGAACCTCTTGGGGACGCAGGGTGCGGGTTTCCTCCAACAGATGCAGTTCTTCGACGCCACCAGAACTGGTGTCGCGGCCCAAGGTGTCGGCATCGCCAAGGGCGCACTCGAACGTGCACTGGACTATGCGAAAGAGCGCGAACAGTTCGGAAGGCCCATCGGTGACTTCCAGGCCATCCAGCACAAACTCGCCGAGATGAACACCCAGATCGAGGCCGCCCGCCAGCTCACCTACAAGTCGGCGTGGAGCGTCGACAACAAAGAAGAACAGCTGACGACGCTCGCCTCGATGGCGAAGGAGTACGCCTCCCGAGTGGCGGTCGAGACCGCCGACGAAGCAGTGCAAATCCACGGCGGTGCGGGCTACGTCGACGACTTCGATGTCGAACGGTTCTACCGCGACGCCAAGATCACCCAGATCTACGAGGGAACCAGCGAGATCCAGAAGAACGTCATTGCCCGTGAGATGCTCGGTAAAGGCTTCTAAGGTACCTTTTTACTGCGGAGGGTGCGCTCCCTCGCATCGCTCGGTCGCGCACCCCGCTTGCAAAAAGCTACGCTAAAAACTCCCGCTCGTTCGTCTTCGACTCACTCACGGCGAACCGCGCTCGCTGCTCACGGCTCACTCCGTTCGCCGTTCGCTTTCGAGATTCTCCCTCCGGTCGAACCTCGCCTGCGCTCGCGCGGACACTCCACCGCAGCACCGCACTGCTGACCGCCTCAGCACCGCAGAAACCTCGCTCCCTCACTCCGTTCGGTCGCTCGTCCTTCATCCACCACGGCCCGTCACCGCAAACCGCTGCCGCGACCGCAGACCGCCCAGCGGCCGCACCGCTGCCGTAACTGCACCGCCGCACGGCGGCCGTCACTCGATGGCGTCCAGCAGCATGCTCGCACCGAGGTCGATCTCGCGCTCGGTGACGTCGAGCGGCGGGAGGATTCGAAGCGTTTTGTGCCCACAGGCGAGCGTGAGCAGCCCACTTTCGAAAGCGTTTTCGAGGACTGCATCGCGGGTGTCCTGCGTGTCGAACTCGACGGCGAGCATCAGGCCCTTGCCGCGTACGTCGACGACCGACTCGGGGGCGGCGTCGCGCAGGTACTCCGTAAATTGACGACCGCGCGCGACGGCGTTTTCCATGAGGTCGTGTTCGTCGATGGCGTCGATGGTGAGCGCACCCTGCATGGAGGCGATGATGTCGCCCGCACCCCACGTCGAGGAGATGCGTCCCTTCTCCTCGGGGAAGACGTCTGCGCGCGAAATCGTCGCCCCGACGCGTAGCCCCTTCGCGGCCGTGATGACATCGGGTTCAATGGGGTAATGGTCGGCTCCCCACCACTCGCCCGTCCGCCCCATCCCGGACTGAATCTCGTCGGCCACGAGCGTGATGTCGTGCTCCTCACAGACGTCGGCGACCTCCTGCATGAACGCGTCGCTCGGGAACTGATACCCACCCTCGCCCTGAATCGGCTCCATGATGAGGTAGGCGACCTCCTCGGGTGCGACCGACCCCTCGTCGCTCACGATTCGGCGGAGCTGCGACCCGTCGCCGGTGAAAAAACCACACGAACAACTCTCTGCACCGCAGGTCCGCTCACGACAGAACGGCACGTCGTGAATCCCCGAAATCTCTGGGAAATCGCGCCGGTAGACCGATTTCGAGCGGTTCAGCGAGAGCGCGCCGAGCGTCCGACCGTGGAAAGCCCCCTGGAAGGTGATGCCGTAGACACCGCCGCCGTCATAGCAGATCTTGATGGCGTTCTCGACCGCTTCGGCACCCGAATTTGAGAGGAATACCCTGTCCATGTCGTATTCGCTGGTCATGCCCGTGAGTCGCCCCATCAACGCCGCGGGACTCGGAAAGTCGGGGTCCTCCGGCGAGCCGGGACCCACGTAGAAATCGTGACCGGCGGTCTTCAGCGGGTCGACGAGGTCGAAGGCGGCCATCGGCTCGGTTATCTTCGGGTTGTTGTAGCCGAGCGGGGCGGCCCCGACGTGGCAGGTGAAATCCAAGAAGACGTTGCCGTCGGTGTCGGTACAGAAGGGCCCCGCCGCAGGTTCGGTCGGGTCCCAGACGAACTCATAGACGTAGGTGCTCGGCGCGGCAACCGCCTGCTGGCGCTCGACCCACTTGCGAGCGCGCGGGCCCGGTAACTCGTGGACACGCGGTTCGACAGTCTCCCGGTTCATGAACCACACCGACGGGCCGGCGTCTTAACTAATTCGTTTCGGTTCGTGCAATATTTCAGGCGTCGACGTACTGCTCTTCCCACTCGCGGCGGGCGTCGATCTCGCGCTGGCCGCGCCGGGTTATCTTGTAGTAGTTCGTCCGTCTGTCGATCTGACCTTTCTCGACGAGTCCCTTATCGACCAGCGTGTCGAGGTTCGGATACAGCCGTCCGTGATGGATTTCGGTCTCGTAGTACTCTTCGAGTTCGTCCTTTATGGCAAGCCCGTGTGGTTCCTCCTTGCCGGCGATGGCGTACAGCAGGTCGCGCTGGAATCCTGTCAGGTCGTACATCGTACTCCAATACTGGTAGGTGGATGAATCGTATAAGTATATCGGAACTGTCTATCCGCCGAGAAAGACCAAGCGAAAATATCGACGAGGACCGTTGTGGCTGGGGCGAACGCCACCACTCAGTTATCGTAGAATCCGCTGTAGTCGTGGCGATTGTACGGCTGGGGCTATTAAATTCAGTCTAAAGGAAAGCGCCCGCGCGGGAGAAAAGCCCGCCTCGGGCGCTCGCCGCCCTGAATTGGTCCCCGCTGACGCTTCGGCCCTCCAAGCGAAGCGTCACTCATACAGTATGGGCAGCCACACTTAACGCTATCGGCCGGCGTTCACATGTGCTCCTCTTCGAGCGCCCACCCGAGCGCACGCCGGTAGTAGGTGAACATCTGCCTGACGCCCTCGTGGTTCATCTCCTCGTCGTCCAGCTCTTCGACCAGAAACTCGTACTGCTCGCGGATTTCTTCCTCGTCGCGCATACTACACCTACGGGCGACTCCCTCAAGAACGTTGACCATGCAGCGGATTCACGCGCGCTCGCGGCCCGAAATCCCGTGCCAGATGGCGTTGACGAGCCGCGTTTCACCTGTTCCCTCCGCCTCGTTCCACCCCCGGGCGAGTGCATCCTCCAGCACGTCGAGGTCGTGGTTCTCGAAGTTGTTCGCACCCCGGAAATCGGACAGCGCCGCGCGCTCGTCCGCACCGAATCTGTCCGACGACCCCTCGTAGAAGCCGCACTCGGCGAGCGCCGCCGTGACTGCCTCGGCGGTATCCCCGTCGAGTTCCCGAATTTCTTCGGGCGGTTCGCGTTCGAGCAACGTCACGTCGTAGACCCGGAAGACCCGTTCGAGTTCGTCGATAGGACTGTGGTGGTCGTCGATGCGGACGTCTATCCAGCGGTCGTTGGCCCCGTCGTAGCCGCCTTCGGGTTTTACCACGTACAGCGCCGCCGACTGCTCGCCGCGTCTATCCCCGCCGGCCTCGTTGCCGGCATGGAGGGCGGCGATGAGCCGCTCGGGAAGTCCACCCTCGGCCGTCTCGTAGGTCTCGGCCATCGCCTCGATTGTCTCGCGGTTTTCGAGGATGTTGCCTTGTACTGTGTAGTTCTCGCCCTGTATATCGCCCGCGAACTCGAAACAGTCATCGCCGGTGAACGCCGCAATCGAGCCGTCCTGTCCGACGACGCCGACCTGGCGCTGTGGTGCCTCGTCGTCGGCTGCAGTGAGTTCGTCGATGACCTCGCTCGCCGAGTGGCCCTCGCGGAGCAGGTCGAGTCCGTCGGGACCGTAGGCGACGTTCGCGAAGCTCTGGGTGGCAATCGCGCCCGCGTCGGCGCTCGCAAAGGGAACGACCGAGCCGACACTGACGAACTTCGACTGGACGGCGACACCGACTGCATCCTGTTCTGGGTCGCGTGCGACGATGGAGAACGTGCTCGGGCGTGGCATACCGCGGGTGGTGGTCCCGCCCGGAAAAGCGTTCCTCGCCGTGTTGTGGGCGGTCGGCGCGCGGGAGTGCCGAAGGCACGACTCGTGCGAGGGATGATCGGAGTGA
>CAZJHA010000074.1:0-9153 GCA_964545755.1 uncultured Halobacteriales archaeon
GCTCGTTGATGATGCGCTCGACCTCGAAGCCGGCGATTTCGCCGGCGTCCTTGGTGGCCTGGCGCTGGCTATCGGAGAAGTACGCCGGGACCGTGATGACGGCCTTTTCGATTTCGTCGCCGAGGTACTCCTCGGCGTCGCGCTTGATCTTGCCGAGGATGAGCGCCGAAATCTCTTCGGGCGTGTACTCCTCGCCGTCGATCTCGACGGTGTGGTCCTCGCCCATGAACCGCTTGATGGATTCGACAGTTCGGTCGGGGTTTTGGATGGCCTGATTTTTCGCCGGCTTCCCCACGAGGCGCTCGTCGTCGGTGAAGGCCACCACCGAGGGGGTGGTGCGGTCGCCCTCGCCGTTCACGACGATTTCGGGGTCGCCACCTTCCATCACCGCGAACGCCGAGTTCGTCGTCCCGAGGTCGATACCGAGAATCTTGTTGCTCGCCATTGTTGGCCCATTCTATCGCTTTGGGCCGGTTAAAAGTTGCTAGATACGGCGACCCATCCCAGAGGCCAACTGGCCTCTCCTGTTGCGGTTTTCGGTTCGTATGTGCTGTCGACCCGCGGCGTATAAATCGGACCGCAACACGACCGCTCGTCTTTGCTCTCCCTTCCCCACCGAAAAGGACCAAACCGCTCGACGCCCTCGGTCGGGCATGGTCGTTTCCCTCGCGATGGACTGGCGGGAACTCCTCTTTGCCAGTTGGCCGGTCGACCCCGATATCGTTTCGGCCCACCTCCCCGACGCGCTCGCGGTCGACACCCACGACGGCGAGGCGTGGCTCTCGGTCGTCCCCTTCACCAACGGTGCCGTCCGCCCGCACGGACTGCCCGCACAGCTCGGGATGGACCTCCCCGAACTCAACCTCCGGACTTACGTCACGGTTGGCGACACCCCGAGCGTCTATTTCTTCAGCCTCGACGCCGAGGGTGTGCTGGGTGTGCTCGGCGCACGCCTCTTTCATCACCTCCCCTATTACTACGCGCGCATGCGCCACGAGCGGGGCGCGGACGGTCGCGTTCGCTTCGCCTCTCGGCGCGCCCACCCCGGAGCTAGACCCGCTCACTTCCGTGTGAGCTACGAACCCGCCGGCGAGCGCCTCGACCCCGATTCCGACTCGCTGGCGGCGTTTCTCACCGAGCGCTATCGCTTCTATACCGAAGCACCCGACGGGACCGTTCGCTACTCGAACGTGAACCACGACCGCTGGCCGCTGTATCCCGCCGACGTGACGATAGCCGAGAACACGCTCTTTCGAGCCAACGGCTTCGCCGACCCGGCGGGCGAGCCGGTCTGTCATTACAGCCCCGGCGTGGACATCGTCGCCTCGCCGAGTCGTAAGCGGTAGCTACTCGCTGACGGTGACTTGAGCGGGCCGGAGCACTTTCTCGCCCATCTCGTAGCCCGGTCGGTAGACCTCCGCGACGGTGTCGGCGGGCTGGTCGCTGTCGACTTGGAGCATAACCTCGTGGCGCTGTGGGTCCACTTCGCTGCCGGGGTCGGGGTCGATGGTCGCGACGTTCTCCTCGTCGAGAATTCGGTCGAACTCCTCCAGCGTGCTCTCGACGCCCGGACGGATGTCGGCTCCCTCCTCCTGTTCGAGCGCCCGCGAGAGGTTGTCGCGCACGTCGAGCAGGCGGGTAACGAGGTCCTCGGTAGCGCGCTCGCGCAACTCCTCCTGCTGGCGCTCGGTGCGCTGTTTGTAGTTCTGGAAGTCGGCCTGTTTGCGCTTCAGTTGCGATTCGAGGTCGTCGATTGCCTCGGCACGTTCCTCGGCGTTCCGCTCGGCACTCGCGGCGCGCTCGCGGAGCGCACGGACCTCCTCGGCCAGCTCGTCCGCCGGCGTGGCCTCGATGCGTGCTTCGAGACTTTCGAACCCGTCGGATTCGTCGGCCACGGCATCGGCGCTCGCCGCGGCTTTCTCGACCGGACTGTCCTCGGCGGACTCGTCGACCCCGACGTCGTTGTCGCTCATGGTCGAACGGAGCCGATACACGGACAAAAGGATTCAGAAAGGCAGCGAGCCGGTCAGTCGAGGAATCGGTAATACTGCTCGAACACGTCCCTATCGGCGACGAGCTGGATGTGTTCTTGATAGCCCGAGTTCTCGCTGCGCGCCACGTCGACCGACGCGGCCTCCCTATCGGGAAGTTTCGCGTATTCGTCGGGATCGATGAGTTCGTCGGCGCTGCTCCAGAGCGCGAGGTACTCGACGCTCTCGGCGAGTCGACCGTTGTTCAACGCCGCCAAGAACTCGCTACCGGGAATCATGTCGCGTCCGCCGTCGGTCAGTGCGCCGAGATACGCGACGTAGGTTCCCTGATGGGGCGTACCGAGCGTCACGAGGTCGTCGACGTACTGCGCAGCTCCCAACTTTTCGATGGCCCACCGCGAGTCGAGGCCCCCCATCGAGTGGGCAACGATGTCGACCTCGCTGCCGTACTCCTCGCTAATGGCCGCGAGACGGTCTGCAACCACCGCCGCGTACTCGGTTGGCGAGTCCACCGTCGTTCCCGGAACGTCACCGAGGTCGGCGCGGTGAACCTCGTTGTCGGTGTAGCCGACATCGCGGAAGTGCGATTCGAGGACGTCCCACCACGGCGTGTCCTCGGTGTCGGAGTAACCGTTGACGAGCAAGACCGGTTCTGCGCCCGGTGGCCCGTCACCGGCCGCGGCGGTGCCCACAGTCGAGAGGCCCAGGGCGGTGATGCCAGCCCCGAATGCACCCCTGATGACCGACCGTCGCGTCGCGGTCGATTCGGTGTCCTCCATGCCCTCTCCAGATGTCGAATCAGAATATCGATGGTGCCGTCCCGCGCCGGGATTTTAAACAGCGTGATGGCCGCCACGAGCGGCGAACGAAAGGACACCGATTACTTCATCGCGTGCAGACTGACGGCCGTGACCGCCGTCACGCTCACCTCCGAGGACGGCACCATCCGCGTCGAGGGTGACGCGGACCTCGACCTTCCTCATCTGGAGACGGACCCGCGATCGAAGACCTCTCGTGTGCCTGCCTTCCGCTATGGGGCGCTTTTGCGTTCTCTCGACGAGTGTGGCATCGAGTATGACGACCGTGTGCTCGATGCCCCATCGCTCGACGTGGTTTCTGCCTACGAACTTCGGGACTACCAACGGGAAGCACTCGACGCGTGGCGCGCGAACAACGACCGGGGCTGTCTCGAACTCCCGACCGGGAGCGGCAAGACCGTCATCGGTATCAAGGCCATCGAAGAGTTGGGTACGGCGACGCTCGTGGTCGTGCCCACAATCGACCTGCTGGAGCAGTGGCGGCGCGAACTCGACACCGAATTCGATGTCGCGATAGGGCAACTCGGCGGCGGCGAGCAGCGTGTCGAACCTCTGACTGTCTCGACCTACGACTCGGCGTATCTGCGGGCCGAGGACATCGGTGACCGGTTCGGACTCGTCGTCTTCGACGAGGTGCATCACCTCGGTGGCGAAGGCTACCGTGACATCGCCCGCCTGCTCGCCGCTCCTGCTCGATTGGGTCTGACCGCGACCTTCGAGCGCCCCGACGGCGCACACGAGGTCATCGAGGAGCTGTGTGGCCCGCTCGTCCACTGCGTCACCCCGGAGGAACTCGCCGGCGAGCACCTCGCGGCCTACGACATCAAGCGTCTCGACGTCTCGCTGACCGACGCCGAACGCGCCGAGTACGACCGCCACAGGCAGGTATTCACCGACTACCTCGCCCAATCGAACCTCGACATGCGAAGCGGCAGCGACTACCGAAAGCTCGTGATGCGCTCGGGCAGCGACCCGAAAGCGCGCGCGGCGCTGCTCGCCAACCAGCGCGCCCGCGAAGTGATGCTGAACGCCGACGCCAAGGTAAAAACGCTCGCCAACATCCTCGACCGCCACCGCGAGGACCGACTCATCGTCTTCACCGCCCACAACGACCTCGTCTATCGCCTTGCCGAGCGCTTTCTCATCCCCGCCATCACCCACCAAACCGATGCGAACGAACGCCGCGAAATCCTCAAAAAATTCCGGACGGGTGAGTATTCGCAGGTCGTCACCGCGAACGTCCTCGACGAAGGTGTGGATGTCCCGGACGCAAACGTCGCGGTCGTTCTCTCGGGCAGCGGCTCCGAACGGGAGTTCACCCAGCGTCTCGGCCGGATTCTGCGACCGACGGAGGAGGCCGTTCCGGAATCCACGGATTCCGGAGCCAGCGAGGTTTCTCCGAAGTCTCGCGCTGGACGGGCGCTGCTCTACGAAGTCGTCACCGAGGAGACCGCCGAAGAGCGCGTCGCCGAGCGCCGTCGATGACGGGCGAGGGCGTTTAGGCGGTCGGCACCCAATCCGAATCGTGCTCACGAAGGACCTCCTCCGGGTGTCACGGGCGGGCGGCGGCTATCACCCACAGTTCACCAACAGGGAGGACCGTCCGCTTGCCGCACGGGTCATCGGAGTCTATCAGGGCCACGTCGGCGAGTCGCGGGCCGACCTCGATGCGGCGCTCGAAGATATCGAACGTGAGGCTGACGATTTCAAGCTCGTCCGCGGGTTCGCCAAACTCTTAGAGCGGGAGGCGAGCTTCGAGATGCGTAGTGAAATAGACCCTGAGCGTGCCCGCAGCGTAACCTTCGCTGCCGCCGAATCCATCGGTGTCGTGACCGAAGACGACCGCGAGCGCGCGCTGTCGCGGGCCGCCGATCGACTCGATGCCACACCGGACGGCGTCGCACGCTCGCTGTACGCCGACCTCGACGAGCGACAGGTTCTCGTGGACATCGACGTGCCGTGGGATCCCGACGAACTCTGCGCGCAGTACGACCTCTCGCTGGCTCAGACCGCCCTCTTCGATGCGACCGAACTCAGGGTGCGAAGCTCGGACCCGAAGGCACTCGTTGCGGCGGTCAAGCGTCTTCGACTGTTGTATGAGATTCGGAAAACGGGTGCGTCCGGGTCTATCCTTTCCGAACGCGAGGTCCGGGTGACGGGTCCCGATAGTCTCTTTCGCCGGACCAGACGCTACGGCACCCGGTTCGCCAGACTGCTCAGAGCCGTCACGAACGCGGGCGAGTGGGACCTCACGGCGACGGTCGACGACCGCGGCACCGAGCGCGAACTCCACCTCACCCACGAGGACCTCCAGCCGCCGGGAACCGAACCGGTGGTCGACGTCGAGTACGATAGCCACGTCGAGGCGGACTTCGCCGCGCGATTCGCGGCGCTCGACCTCGATTGGGGGTTGGTGCGCGAACCCGAGCCGCTCGAAACCGGCGCGCGGGTGATGATTCCCGATTTCGCCTTCGAGTGGCAGTATGGGGCGTTTCGCGTCTTCTTCGAAATCATGGGCTTCTGGACGCCCGAGTACGTCGCGAAGAAACTCGCCCAGATAGACGAGTTGGAGGACGTCGAACTCCTGGTCGCGGTCGACGAATCGCTCGGCGTCGGCGAGGAGCTCGAAGCCCGCGACGCGCGCGCCATCCCGTACTCGAAGACGGTGCGAGTCCGCGACGTCCGTGACGCGCTCCGGGAGTACGAAGACCGACTGAACGAGGCGAGTGCGGCTGCGCTGCCCGCCGAACTCGTCCCCGAGGAGCGGGTCCTCTCACTTTCGTCGCTCGCCGCCGAACACGGCGTGAGCGAGAGCGCCATCGAGGACAAGGCGTTTCCCGACCACGAACTGGTCGGTCGGACGCTCGTCCGCCCAGCCGTCCTCTCGGCGCTCGATGACGCCATCGAACCGGGAACGGCGCTTTCTGCGGTCGAAGAGCGACTCGCCGAGGTGGATATCGACGATGCGAGCGCGGTGCTCTCCCAACTCGGCTATCGCGTCGAGTGGGATGGACTGGCCGGTGGTACCGTTCGAGAGAGGGAGTGAGCTACGGCGCGCTCGGCTCGGTGGGGCGAATGTCGCGATAGAACGCGACCCCGTAGGTCATCGAGAACGCGCCGACGATACCGGTGAGCACAACGAACACGACGGCGGCCACGACTACCACACCCAGCGACGGCGTCGGGAAACCGCCGGTGGCCTGCGGCATCCCGAGCAGCCCGAACACCGCCCCAAACACGCCGAAGACACCGCCGATGAGCGCGACAACGAGCGAATAGCCGAGCGTACTGAGTTTGTGGCCGCGGACCGCCCCGATACTCCGTCTGAACCCATCGACGGCACCCACGTCGTCGATGACGATTGCCTGTCCGAAAAACTGGATGAAAAAGAAGAGCACGAAATACAGCAGGACGGCCACCAGCACGACGGCGATGACGCCGAGGAACGCGACTCCGCCGAGTGCATCGCCACCGGCGGAGACGGCAGCAAAACCGCCGACGGCACCGACGATGAACAGTCCGATGACGTACACCGCTCCCAGTCCCAGCAGGATGAAGAACGCGCCGAGCAGCGAGACGTAGTTCGCCTTGCCGGCGCTCACGAACGTCCCGAGGCTCGTCTTCCCCTTGACCGCCTCGTTGCCCATGCCGATGATACCGCCGAAGAGGAACGGATAGAGCACCAAAAAGAGCACCGAGAGCAGTCCGGAAGCGATCACGATGGCGGCCGAGCCGGCCGACTGTACGAACAGCTGTGGAAGCTGGATGACGCCGAGCAACACCGTGGCGACGATGAGTATCGGGTTCCGTGTGACTGCGCCGACGGCCTGTCGTCCCGCTGATATCGCGCCCATGTCAGCACCTCATGAAGAGGTGTATTAAATACTTTGTTACCGACATCGGGTTTCGACAGAAAGTCCACCGTCACGGGGCGTATCGCAGCCCTATTACCGCAACGGCCGGCGTTCGGGTATGAACACGTGGCTCACGCTCATCGTCGGCGACGTCGGGCTGAATGTCACGGCCCATTGACCAGTTCGCGCCGGCGACCCTTCGGCACCTGTGAGCGGAGTTCGCCGTCGATGAACAACCCGACGCCGAGCGGTTCGCGCTCGCCCGCAACGTCGTGAGCGGCGATGAGATAGCCCCAGTCGCCGTCCCAGTCCACGCGCTGATCTTCGCCGGCGACGAACCGTCGCGCCTCGTCACGACCGAGTTCAACAACGTTGTTCGTCGCGTGTCGCCCGAAGCGCTGGGTCGCGTCCGTGGTCGGCTTCCAGTGCTCTTGGCGCGTGCGGAGAAACGTCATCCCGAGCGCCTCGATTGCGAGCGGCCCCTCCATCTCGCCGAAAAACGCCCACACCTTTCCCGCACCCTTCTCCCAGAACGAGTACCTCTCGAAGGTCTCGGGTGCGACCGCGTAGCGCTCGTCCCAGAAACCCAGCACCTCGCGGCGCGTGGCCCGACCCTCGACGGTGCGTGCGTCGGCGGTGGCGGGCAAACGGTCGAACCGCGAACCGTCGTTTGTCTCAGTCACCCGCCGACCTCCAGTTTGGCACAGAAGAAGCCACCCGTGTCGTTCAGGTGGGGGTAGATGCGTTTTGCCTTCCGTACGCTTCCATCGAACTCCGCCTCCTGCCACTCGGTGACGCCGGAACGGGTTTCGAGGCCACAGGTGAAGTCGACGAGTCGACAATCCTCGGCGGCGAGCACGCCGTCGAGTACCGCCTCGTTCTCCTCCGGCGCGAACGTACAGGTCGAATACACCACGACACCGCCGGAGCGGGTCGCCTGCACCGCCCGCCGGAGAATGGCCCACTGGGTCTCGGCGACCGATTCGACATGGGAGAGCGACCACTCGTCGAGTGCGTCCGGGTTCTTGCGAATCGTGCCCTCACACGAACACGGCGCGTCCACGAGCGCGCGGTCGAATTCGTCGAACTCGAAGGACTTGAGCGAGTAGTTTCTGGCGTCGCGGTTCGTGACCGCCATCGAGGTGACGCCGAGCCGTTCGGCGTTGAACCGCAGTGCCGAGAGCCGGCCCAGATTTCGGTCGTTCGCCACGACCACCCCCTCGTCGTCGGCGAGTGCGGCGAGTTGGGTCGCCTTCCCGCCGGGTGCGGCACAGGCTTCCCAGACGCGCTCAGTGGGCTTTGGGTCACAGACGAGCGCCGGCAGCGCCGAGACCTCCTCCTGTCCGTGGAGCCAGCCGTGGTAGGCCCCCCACGTCCGACCCGGACTGGTCGAATCGAGTCGCAGGAGTCCCGGATGCCACTTGACGGGTTCGTAGCCCACGTCCTCCTCGTCGAGCGCCGCCATCACCCGTTCGGGCGTCGCCTTGATTTCGTTGACGCGGACGACGGAAGGAAGCGGGCGCTCGCAGGCCGCACGGAATGCCGCGAAATCATCGACGAGCGGTTCGTACCGTTCGAGCATGTCCATTGGAGACCCATCCACGCCGGGCCGCTTGTCGATTTCGGAGTCGGGGGAGTATTAAGTCGCTTCGCCACGAAGACGTGCGCATGGCGCACATTGACGTCGTTGCGGACGATATTACGCTCGACGAACCGACGCTTGTCGAGGGGTTGCCGGGTCTGGGACTGGTGGGCAAGATCGTCGCTGACCACCTCGTCGATACCTTCGGGATGGACTACTACGCCGGCGTTCACTGTAGCGGCGTCCCGCAGGTCGGTGTCTATCGCGGCGAGCGCTCGGCACTCAGACCGCCCGTCCGCCTTCACGCCGACGCCGAGCGGAACCTACTGGTGCTCCAGAGTGACGTCCCGGTCTCGCCGAACGAGGCGACCGGCTTTGCCGACTGCATCACCGGCTGGCTCGCCGACAACGACGTCACGCCGCTGTACCTCAGCGGCCTGCCCGACCAGTCCGACGAGGTGCCCGAAGTCTATGGGGTGTCGACGGGCGCGGGCAACGGCCTGCTCGACGAGGCCGGCATCGTCCCACCTGCCGAAGGCGGCCTCGTGAGCGGGCCGACCGGCGCACTGCTCTACCACGCCGAGCAGGCGGACTACACGAGCGTCGGTCTCATCGCCGAAACCAACCCGCAGTTCCCCGACCCCGAAGCCGCCCGCGCGGTGCTCGAAGGCGGCATCGAACCGCTCACCGGCATCGACATCGATACTACTGACCTCGTCGAACAGGCCGAAGAGATCCAGGAGGCCCGTGAACGCCTCGCCGAACGGATGCACCAGGCCGACGAGGAGAGTTCACAGGCCGAGCCGCTCCGGATGTTCCAATAGTACACCTTTTTACTGCGGGGGGTTCGCGCCCTCGCTGCGCTCGCGCGCTCAACCCCTTGCAAAAAGCTACGCTAAAAACATCCG
>CAZJHA010000075.1:0-2779 GCA_964545755.1 uncultured Halobacteriales archaeon
GATAGTCTCACCACCATTTCCGGTGGTGAGTTGGAACGTCCCGCCGGCGTCGATTCTCGTTCCATCGGAGAACTCGTAGGTCTTCCCCGTCCCACCGTACTCAACGGTGTACCCCGCGACGTTCAGCGCCTCTTCGCCCGTGTTCTCGAAATCGATATGTTCCTCGTAGATGCTCCGCCCGTTGTTTCCCGGCGGACCGACCCCGACTTCGGTAACCGTCAACGCTCCGGTCCGCGAGACGATTTCGACGGTCGTCGGTCCGGTCGATACTCGTGGCGGTTCCGTTTCCGCTGTCGAACTCTCAACCGTCGGTGATTCTGGCTGTTCGGTCGGCGAATCGGTCGCTTCTCCGAATTCCGCGGTATTCGCCATCTCACTCGTTGCCTCCGGTAGCGAACCGCCGGGGGATGTGATATCAGCCGTCGATTCGCTCCCCAACTGACTGGCGGTACAACCAGCGAGAAAGCCACCGGTCCCGACGGCCACACCGGAGAGAACCTGCCTGCGTGTTATTCTCATGGCTTTTGCTGTCGTCCACTCGATAAGTGTCTTGTGGGGGAACGGCTCCGGCCAGCGCAGTCGCCGACCAGCCGGGCCCATCGAGATTTGAGTGTTATTCGAGCGTCACGGCGTCGTGGGCTGCGTTGCGCAGCGCGTCCGAGCGCCCGTGTGCGCCGGGCGCGATGGCGAACGTCTCGATACCACGGCGGGCGGCGTGTTCGAGCACCGGTTTGAAATCGGTATCGCGCGAGGCGATCACCAGAAGACCGAAATCGTCGATGGCGGCGGTCGCATCGACCGCGAGTTTCACGTCGACGTCGCCGCTGGTGATGCAGACCTCGAACCCGCGGGCCTCGGCGGCCTGAATCAGCCCCGGCGTGGCGTGCTCGTCGAGATACAACCGGGCGACGTCGAGACGACCACGCTCGGCGGCGAGCGTGCGAACGTCGTCGAGGTCGACGTCGAACTCGTTTCTGAGGACGTTCGGGCCGTCGACGAACAGGCCGACCGTCGGCTCCTCCGCCTTCGACACCGCCTCACGTAGCCGCTCGCGCATATATCGATTTCTCCGAGGACGGACAAAGCCATGCCGATTCGGGCAAGAGCGAAAATATATCGTCGTATTGGGTTTATCGGATGTGCTGCGAAACGGGAGGGATTGCGATGAGCTTCGAGGGCCCGTCACTAGCAGGGCGGAGACTAAAGTCCCCGAAGAGCGAACGGCTAGTATGAGCGAGGACAACCCCCACGAGCGCGACGTCACGCTCGCAAAGGAAAAGGACGAGGAGAGCCAGGAGACTGACGACGCCGAGCAGGCACGCGCCGAGGAAGCCGAACAGGCCCGCGAAGAGGCCGCCGAAGGAGAAGTCGAGAACGAATCCGAAAAGCGCGAGACCGCCGCCCGCGAGGCCGAAAACCCCGACAACCACCGCGACGAGTCCCCACACAGCAGCTGAATGCGCGCGGAAGCGATGCCATCGGCGGACCGGCTTTTTCACATCGAGAGCGCCCGAACGACGAGCACCGGCGCGAGTGCGAGCAGCGTGAGACCGAGGACGACCGTCAGCCGGTCGGCATCGACGCGGTGGGCGACGCGCCAGCCGCCAACGGCCCCGACGAGATAGCTCCCGCCGACGACGAACACGAGCGGAACGACGATTGTTCCCTGCACGAGATACGAGGTCATCGTCGCCACCGAGATGAACACGACGGCGACCTGTGTCGCGGCGAGCGCGGGCACTAGCGAGACGCCGACGAGGACGAGTGCGGGCGGGACCAGCGCGGCTCCGCCGATGCCGAACAGCCCACCGGCGACGCCGACGCCGAGACCAATGGCGGCGAAGCCGACGAGACCCCGCGTGGCGTTCGGATCGAGGTGGACCGTCGGCTCGATGTCGTAGCGCTCGGTGCAGACGATGACGAGTCCCGTGACGGCGAGCAGGACGCCGAGCAACACGCCGAACAGCCGCCGCGAGACGAGCGCGTTGAGCGCGACCCCGATGCGTGTGCCGACGACACCGCCGATACCGACGGCGACCGCGAGCGACCAATCCATATCGCCCGAGCGGGCGTAGATGACGGCCCCGAGCGCCGACCCGCCGACGAAGGTCGCGCTCGCCGTGCCGGCGACCTGTGCAGCAGAGAGTCCCGTTCCGACGTAGAGCGCCGCCAAGACGAAAATTCCACCCGGCCCCACGGCGGTGACGACGACCCCACCGACGAACGAGACGAGCGCGAGCACGACCAAGACGCCGGGGTCCATGAAGGCATCCAGAGCGACGGCGGGAAAATCTCCATCATTCGCCGCCAGCGGTGCGGTCAGGTTACTCCGCTGCGGAATCGACGGCGGCGAGTACCTCCGCGTGAGCCGTGCCGTTCGAGGCGACCAGTCCGTCGCTGTCGTGGTGCCACGGCTCGCCGGCGGGGTCAGTTACCCGGCCGCCGGCGTGGCGAATCATGTGCGCGCCCGCGACCGTATCCCACGGGCTCATCCGCGTGGTGGCGACCGCAACGTCGAGCGACCCGCCGGCGACCGCCGCGAGCGTCGCCTGCGCGCAGCCGAATCGACGGATGTCGCCGAAGCGCTCGGCGAGCGCGCCCCCGGTGGTGCCGTAGTTCCCGCCGAGGAGAATCGGCGCGACCGCGAACGTCTCGGGGTCCTCGCGCGCGCTCACGCGAACCGAGTCATCGTTGAGCGTCACATCGCCCTCGCCCGCGAGATACGTGTCGCCGAGTGCCGGCAGGACCGTGGCCGCGGCGACCGGTTCGCCGTCCTCGA
>CAZJHA010000075.1:2879-9093 GCA_964545755.1 uncultured Halobacteriales archaeon
CACGCGACCGTGCGGCGCTGGGCGGCGCGGTCGGTCTCGGTGACGAGGTCGGTCTTGCCGGCTTTCGTCTCGACCGAGAGGTCGCCACGGAATGATTCGAGCGCGACTGCTGCTCCGGCTTTGGCCGCCCGTGCCGCACGGTCGGCTCGGCGTTGGGTCATACCCCTTCGACTATGCGAACGGACAAAAGTCGGTCGTCAGCAGTAAACCCTTAGACCCCGCGGTGAGAGGTCTGAATATGGCGCTTCGCACACCGCCGTTGAGTGGGGTCCACGAGGCTCACGGCGCAAACATCACGGAGTTCGGCGGCTGGGAGATGCCCGTCGAGTTCGACTCGATTCGCACCGAACACGAGAGCGTCCGCGAGACGGTGGGGAAGTTCGATGTCTCGCACATGGGCGAGATCACCGTCTCGGGACCCGACGCCGCGGAGCTGATGAACCGACTGACGACCAACGACGTGAGTGCGCTCGCTCGGGGGAGGGCCCAGTACGCGGCCATCACCGATTCCGACGGGACGATGCTCGACGATACGGTGTTGTACCGGCTTCCCGAGGGCCGTGATGAGGAGTTCTTGTTCGTTCCGAACGCGGGAAACGACACTGCGATGACCGAACGCTGGGAGAGCCACCGCGAGGAGTGGGACCTCGATGCCGAAATCGAAAACCGCACCGAGGAGTACGCGATGCTGGCCGTACAGGGACCCGAGGCCGCCGACCTCGCCGACGAAATGACCGACGACAGCCCCACCGACCTCGGGCGGTTTTCGGCGACCGACGCGACCGTCGCCGGGGCGGATTGCCTGCTCGCGCGCACGGGTTATACCGGCGAGGACGGCTTCGAGGTGGTCTGTCCGTGGGGTAGTACAAAAGCGGTCTGGGAGGCCTTCGACTGCCAGCCCTGTGGACTCGGCGCGCGCGATACGCTCCGCATCGAGGCCGGTCTACTGCTCGCCGGACAGGACTTCGACAGCGATGAGAACCCTCGCAATCCCTACGAGGCGGGCATCGGCTTCGCGGTCGATACCGATACCGAGTTCGTCGGTCGGGACGCACTCGCCGAGGTCGCCGAATCGGGACCCGACGAACGACTCGCGGGCTTCGAACTCGACGAGCGCGCGGTGCCCCGACACGGCTACGAAATCCGGGATGCCGACGGGGAAGCACTCGGCACGGTGACCAGCGGGACGATGGCTCCCACACTCGGCGTGCCAGTCGGGTTGGGCTACGTGCCCGCCGCGTACGCCGAACCGGGAACCGAGGTCGCGGTCGTCGTCCGCGGCGAGGCGAAAGATGCACATATCAGGGCACTCCCCTTCTACGAACGATGAGCTTCGAGGTTCCCGACGACCGCCGGTACATGGAAAGCCACGAGTGGGCCAGCCCGGATGGCGATACCGCACGGGTGGGAATTTCCGATTTCGCACAGGACGAACTCGGCGACATTGTCTTCGTCGAGTTTCCCGACGAGGGTGAGGAGATCACCCACGACGAGCAGTTCGGCGTCGTCGAGTCCATCAAGGCAGTGTCGGACCTCTATTCACCAGTGTCCGGCACCGTGACCGCGACCAACGACGAACTGCTCGATGCGCCCGAGCTGCTCAACGACGACCCCTACGGCGAGGGGTGGCTCGTCGAGGTCGACCTCGCCGACGAGGACGGTCTCGACGAGCTGCTGAGCGCCGACGAATACCGCGACCAGATCGAGTAGTTCCCGAGACCGACGGTCTGATATGGGCCGCGGTCGGACCGTGGGATAGCAGATGCCCACACACAGCACCGGAGGACGGCGATGAGCGGAAGCGACCGGGGAAGCCCGTTCGCACCACACACCGCATCCGAGACGGCGGCGATGCTGGAGGCGGTCGGAGTCGACAGCGAAGAAGCGCTGTTCGACATCCCCGAGGAGGTTCGCTTCGACGGAGATTTCGGTATCAAGCCACGCAGCGAGCGCGAAATCAGGCGCGAGGTACAGCTCCATCTCGACCGCGACGACGACCTCACGGCGTTTCTAGGGCGAGGCCACTACGACCACTACGTGCCCTCGATGGTCGACCACCTCGCGGACAGGTCAGAATTCCTCAGTTCCTACACGCAGTACCAGCCCGAAGTCGCACAGGGGTTTCTTCAGGCACTTTTCGAATACCAGTCGCTGCTGGTCGAACTCACGGGGTTGGAGATAGCGAACTGTTCGATGTACGACGCCGCGAGCGCGCTCGGCGAGGCCGCGACGCTCGCGATGCGGATGCGCTCGGTCGAGGGCCATCGTGTACTGGTTCCTGAACTGCTCGCCGAGGGCCGGCGCGCGGTGCTCGAAAACTACCTCACCGGCACCGACGCCGTGGTCGAAAGCTACCCGATGGACGACGGCAACGCAGACCGGGCGGCGCTCGAAGAGAGCCTCGACGGGGAGTGTGCGATGGTCTATGCCGAGAACCCCACAGTCAGGGGAACCATCGAGGCGGGACTGGGAGAACTCGGCGACCTCGCCGACGAGCACGGCGCGCTGTTCTGTCTCGGCTCGGACCTCGTGGCGCTCTCGTTGCTCGAAGAGCCGGCGAGCGTCGGGGCCGACGTGGTGGTCGGCGATGCGGCGCTCGGTCTCGGCGCGAGCGGCGGGTTGGGTCTCGGGCTGTTCGCAACACGAGAGAAGTTCCTCCGGCAGGTTCCGGGGCGGCTGGTCGGTGCGGGCGAGGACAGTAGTGAGAGACGGGCGTACACGCTCACGCTCCAGACCAGAGAGCAGCACATCCGCCGCGAGCGCGCGACGTCAAATATCTGTACGAATCAGGCGTGGGTCGCGCTCAGAGCCGCGATGCACGCCGCGTGGCTCGGTCCCGACGGACTCGTGGACCTCGCCGGTGACTGTGTGACCCGTGTGCGCGACCTCGCCGACCGGTTGGATGACGTCGACGGTGTCGACGCACCGGCCCACGACCGCCACCACTTCCGCGAGGTCGCCGTCCGCACCGACCGGCCCGCCGACGAACTCAGGGCAGACCTCGAAGACGAGGGATTCGCGGTCCACGCCATCGACGAGCATCTCGTGCAGGTCTGCGTTACCGAGACGAACGCCGAGCAGGTCGAGGAACTCGCCGAGGCCATCGAGGTGGTCGCATGAGATACGACCAAGCCCGGTGGACGCGCGAGGACGGCGACGAGAGCGAGGAGGTGTACGAACCGCTGCTCGCCGAGAAGCGCTCGAAGGAGGTCGCGGTCGACGAGTCGCCGCTGCCCGACGACCTCACCCGCGAATCGGTCGAGCTGCCGAACCTCTCGGAGCCGGAGCTCGCGCGCCACTATACTCGGTTGTCGCAGATGAATTACGGTGTAGAGAGCGGGCCGTTCCCGCTCGGCAGCTGTACGATGAAGTACAACCCCAAATTCACCGAGGACGTGGCGGCGCTGCCGGGTGCCGCGACCCACCCCGCGCGCTCGGCGGCGAGCACGCAGGGGACGCTCGAACTCCGCCATCACCTCCAGTCGTATCTCGCGCGCATCGGCGGGATGGACAGTGTAACGCTCCAGCCGCCCGCCGGAGCCGCCGGCGAGTTCACCGGGATTCTGGTTGCGAAGGCCTACCACGAACAGCACGGCAACGACAGGAACGAGATCATCGTCCCCGAGAGCGCCCATGGAACGAACTTCGCCAGCGCGGCGCTCGCGGGCTACGAGGTCGTCGAGTTGCCGAGCGCCGACGACGGACGGGTAGATGTGGCGGCGCTCGAAGCGGCGGTGAGCGACGACACGGCGGCGTTGATGCTCACTAACCCCAACACCCTCGGGCTGTTCGAGCGCGATATCGAGGACATCGCCGATGTCGTCCACGACGCTGGTGGATTGCTCTACTACGACGGCGCGAACCTCAACGCGCTCTTGGGTCGTGCGCGACCGGGCGACATGGGCTTCGACGTGATGCACTACAACGTCCACAAGACCTTCGCGACGCCCCACGGCGGCGGCGGTCCCGGTGCCGGACCGGTCGGCGTCGTCGAGGAGCTCGCGCCCTACCTTCCGACGCCACAGGTCACGGAATCCGATGGCGAGTACGAGCGCGTCGAGCCGGAACGCTCGATTGGGAAGGTCCACGGCTTCGACGGCAACTGGCTCGTGTTGCTCAAGACCTACGCCTACATCGCCCGCCTCGGCGACAGCGGACTTGCGGATGCGAGCGCGAAAGCCGTGTTGAACGCGAACTACCTCGCCAGCCAGATAGAGTTCGAGATCCCGTTCGAGCCATTTCACCACGAGTTCGTCGCCAGCGCCGAGCGGGATGCGGCCGACGTGGCAAAGCGGATGCTCGATTACGGCGTCCATCCGCCGACGACGAAGTGGCCCGAAATCGTGGATGAAGCACTGATGACCGAACCCACTGAAGCCGAAACTCGCGCGTCGCTCGACCAACTCGCGCGCGCGTTCGACCGGGCGGCCGACGACGGCGACGACGCGCTCGAAACCGCGCCCGAACGGACCGCAGCGGGTCGCATCGATCAAGCGGATGCCGCCCGGAACCCGCGGCTGTCATGGCAGGCACTCGATGGGGAGTGATTCCCAACACAGCCGCTACTCCGTCGTGTTGCTAAGGTTTAGTAGACTACGGTCGAAGATTGATACATGACCGTCGTCAGCGTCTCGATGCCCGAGGAGCTACTGAATCGAATCGACAACTTCGCCGACGACCACGGCTACACCGGGCGCAGCGAGGTGATTCGTGACGCCGCGCGCGACCTACTGGGCGAGTTCGAGGACGCGCGGCTGGAAGAGCGCGAACTCATGGGCGTCGTCACGGTGTTGTTCAACTACGAGACGACGAGCGTCGAGGAGCGGTTGATGCACCTTCGACATGAACACGAGGACCTCGTCGCCGCGAACTTCCACAGCCACGTCGGCAATCACTACTGCATGGAACTGTTCATCCTCGACGGTTCCTTGGAGGCGATTTCGGCGTTCGTCGGGCAGATTCGCGCGACGAAGAACACCCTCAGCGTGGACTATTCGGTGATGCCGGTCGACGACTTCGCCGGTCCGTTCGCCGATAGCGGTTGAACTGCGGCGTGTTCGTGAGAAGTATCGGTTAGTGTCGGCACCGGCTAGATAGTTTTATGTGCTCGTGTCACAGTAGTACACAGTATGCCAGCGTGTCCGCTCTGTGACGAGGCCGTCTCCGAAGAACGGCCGCGCCACCGCGTCACCCTCGAAATCGAGGACACGACGCGCTCAACGAAGCAGTTCATGGGCGACGAAGCCGAGATCAAACGCTACTGCATCGACCGGCAGGTCTGTCCCGGCTGTTGGGAAGACCTGCGCACGAACCTCTCGTAACGACTCTTTTTTCCACCCCGGTCGAGAGCAATACGCAACCAACCGCGTGCGAACGATGCGAACGGCCCAGCCCGTCCGAAACGAGTATTATGTTGGTAGTTGGTAACAACGCAAATACCCTACCCCCTCAAAGCCGTTTCCATGACTGCTAACCGCTCTCATACGACGTTCTGAAAATTATAGTTATATTAAAATTTCATCTACTGAAATAAGTTTTTTATTATTCTTGTAGGATACATTCGAAAATATTCATATCCGGGGCGCACGGAGGTGTAGTTGTCATGTCCAATGACCAACTCCGGACGTACCTGCACCGCCACCCGAAAACGCTCGCCGCGCTGTTCAGCCTGACCGTGCTACTGTCACAGATGGGGTCTGTGGCCGCCAATCATGCCGGATGGGCTGGTCCATAAGTTATAGCTCGTCAATATCGACATCACTGCTCCAACGGAGCTTCCCCTGAATCTTGATAGGTGCATTCTCAAGAGACAAGAATTGACTGAGTTCGGTTTTTGATACTACAAACGTTGCTATCACTCCAGGTGGTAGGTAGTATTCTTGATTATCAGCTATTCGGGGGATGATAATTGAACCCATTCCCCTATCACTTATGAGGTGTGTCCTGTATTTCACCTCAAATGATTGCTCTACAGGCGTGATTTCACACAAATTTGGATGGAAGTGTGCAACCTGCGCAATCGCCAGCCCACCGTCACCTACCACTAGATACTCATCGCCCATGATGCTCTCACCGCGGGCGATGTCAAGGGCGGCGCGCAGCGGGAATCCGGCGTTGAGCAGGCGCGCGAGCGCCCGGCCCATCTTGATGCCCTCACTATTCAGGACGTCGGAGAGGGTGACGATACCGCCGATGGCCCCGGCCTCGATTAGCG
>CAZJHA010000076.1:0-8947 GCA_964545755.1 uncultured Halobacteriales archaeon
GGCTTCGCCACCGAGGGCCTGCTCGAACACACCGAGTGCGTTCACGGTCTCGACCAGAGCGCTCACCAGCTCGAACGCGCCTACGAGAAATTCGGGAGGGATGGTCCCGTCACATTCTATCGCGGCGATGCCGAGCGCCTGCCGTTCGCCGACGACACTTTCGATGCGGTCTGGTCGTCCGGCTCCATCGAGTACTGGCCAGACCCCGTGGCGACCCTGCGGGAGTTCCGCCGCGTCGCCGAGCCGGGCGGCAACGTCCTCGTCGTCGGCCCGGATGCACCGAAATCGTCGGTGTTCGGTCGGATTGCGGATATAATAATGCTGTTCTACGACGAGGAGGAGGCTGACCGGATGTTCGCCGCGGCCGACCTCGACGTGGTCGAACACCGCATCCAGCAGGCCCAACCCGCCAGCCCGCGGGCCATCACGACGCTTGCGCGCGTACCGGAGTGAATTACGCCCGCGTCGTCGCCACTGGCTCACCCTCGGCGTAGATTTTGATGGTGACCTGTGAGCCGGCGCTCGGCTGTGGGGTGTTCGTCGTGCTGGCGATGGTCAGCGAAGCGGCTTCGCCGGCTGTCCAGCGATTGTCGCTCTTTCGATTGAATGGTCCGCTTGGTGAACCTCTGAATCCGGATATTCCGGCGGCTGGAACATCCGGCTGCTTTTCCAGCGGTTCACCGTTAACGAAGATTCTCATCGTGAGTTGGGTCACGTCGAGCGGGTCGCCACTGTGGTGAGTGAGGGTGATTTCGTTCCCGGTGCGTTCGGCCGTGATGGCTGCCGCCGGTGCGTTTCCCGCATCGCCGACGCCGACGGCGAACGCTCCGACGACGGCCGCGAGGACGACGGTGACGGCGACGATGAGGACGACGCCGACGACCGGGGAAACTGCACGGCGGGACACACCGAGCGGTGGCCGTGGCTTGTTATTTCAACGTTCGTCCGCAAGCCGGGTAGGAGCGGGCGTCGTCCGGTTTGCCGCCGGCGAGAAGTCAACCTCGGCGCGGACAGCTCCGTCGTTAGTTCGCGCGACGACGGTGGCGTTCCCGCGCGGGGCGACCGTCCAGAGGCGGCCATCCGTGCCGGTGCGGCCGAGCGAGCGGTTGGCGACCGTGATGCGCCCGTCGACCGGCTCACCCTCGCGGTCCTCAACCGAGAGTTCGAGCGGTCCCGTGGGGTAGGTGCGGTTGACGACCAGCCGGAGGTCGCTGGCGGTCTCGCCGGTCGGTTCGAGCGTGGGGACGCCCGAGAGGCCCTTTCGCTGCTGTTCGGCGAACACTTCGCCCGAGCGGTGGTCGAGGTGGGCCGTCAGCCGGCCGTGGTCGTGATACACGGTGAAGCGATAGACGCCCGCTCGGCGGTCGCCGCTTGCGTCCCGCGAGACGGAGTTGTTCCACGTCCACGGGTAGCGTTCGGCCATCCGGTCGAGCGCGGCGGTGATGCCGGCCAGTTCGCCCGCCGACGTGTTCGACCGCTCGCTCGGCAGGTATGCCTCGCGGTAGTACCATCCCTCGTCGACCGTCGCAAGTACGACACCCTCATCGGAGGTTTCGACGTACAGTTCGAGCGCTTCGAGACGTTCGTCGGGGACTGGCTCCACTCCTTCGAGGTCGGGAGCCGTCGATTCGTCGAGCGGGACGGTGTTCTCCCCGCGCAGTGTCGCGGCGATGCGCTCGCGGACCGGACCGCGTAGCGGGTCGAGTTCGATGCGGCGGTTGCGTGCCCAACTCGTCGCCGGTTGGCCGTTGATGGTCGAGCCGGGGCTCGAACGTGCGCGTTCGGCGACCCGGTCGGCCGCCGTCCCGAGCCGTCCGGCCGCCGTGTCGATGCGCGCGAGCTCGATGACGAACGCTCGGGCCGACATCGTCCCGTCGTTGTACCGTTCCACCGCCGCCGACTGACGCTGGCCCAGCCCGTCGATGCGGGTCTCGATGCGGGCGGCGCTCGTCCGAAGCATAGCCCGGCGCGCACTCGTCGAATCGGTCGCGGCGAAGCGCTCGTCGAGGACAGTCTGTCGATATTTACCCGACAGACTTCGGGTGTCGAGCGCGAGCGTCCCCGAAACGTCGAGCGATGCCTGTCGGTACGATGCCGTTTCGAGCGCGTCCGGTGTAATCGTCAGATACTCGCTCGTGTTCGTCGTCGGCATCGCCGGGCGGGCGCTCTGTCGGTCGCTGGGGTTCGGGAGCCCAACGGCCGCCCCAGCGAGCAGACAGCAGAGCACCACCACGGCGAGCGTACGACGCATTGGATGGAAGACACTGACCGATGGTATTAAAATCATGCCGTCGGGGACGGTCGGCGAACAAGTCAGGGATGAAAACTGTTTTCGCGTCGGGCCGAGCACGGCCCGTATGCGCTCCCGGGCGGTGCTCATCGTCATCCTCGCGGTCGCCGTCGCCATGCCGGCGGTCGTGGCTGGTCAGGTCATGCCGGGCCCAGCGCAGGCCACGCCGCCCGAGACGGACGCCGGGTCGCCGAGCGGCGCGACCAACACGACCATCGCCATCCACCCACGGCCGAACGGCGACGCGCGATTCCGCGTTTCGACGGCGTTCGTCCTCGACGCCAGGAACGACTCGACGGCGTTCCGGGCGCTCGGGCGGGAATTCGAGGAGGGCAGCGCCGGCTTCTCGGTCGGGACCTTCCGGCGGGCCGCCAACGAATCGAGCGTCGTCACCGGCCGCTCGATGAACGTGACGAACGTGACACGAAATGCGACCATCGTCGGCGAGAACACGAGCGGCCCCGACACCGGACGGCTCACCCTCGGGTTTCGGTGGACGAACTTCGCCCGGACGAACGGCGAGCGGTTGGTCGTCGGCGACGCGTTCAACACCACTCGCGGGACGTGGCTGCCGGGACTCACCGCGAACCAGACGCTGATAATCGAGTCGCCGCCGCGATACACCGTCACCCGCTCGCCCGTCGGGTTCACCAACAGCACGCTCGTCTGGAACGGGCCGGAAACCTTCCAGCCGGGGACACCGACGGCCGTCTTCACGAGTCGTGCGAGCGCGAATCGAACCCCCGAACCCGGCGGCGGGCCGCTGGCGTCGCTGCCACCGCTCGCTCTCGGGGCTACGGTCGTCGCGCTCACCGCCATCGTCGGGGCCTACGCGCTGCTGCGCGACGGGGACGAGACGGCAGCCGATACACCTATCGAGGAGCCGTCGACGAGCGACCATGCCGAACCCTCCGAGGCGACTCCACCGCCGGAGACGGAGCTACTCTCGGACGAGGAGCGCGTCGAGCGGCTGCTCGAACGCAACGATGGCCGGATGAAACAGGCCACCATCGTCACTGAAACTGGGTGGTCGAACGCGAAGGTCTCACAACTGCTCTCGGCGATGGCCGAGAACGGCCGCATCGAGAAACTCCGCATCGGGCGCGAGAACCTCATCAGCCTGCCAGAGGAAGAGTAGCACCTTTCGGAACCGTTAACATCCGCGCGGCGAGTGAATCGTTCATGAAGGTCCTCATCGCGGTGGCGGAGGTGGCCGAAGTCGAGGACGACTTCGAGATCGATGGGTTGGGAATCGACGAACGCTATCTGAACTACGACTTGAACGAGTGGGACGACTACGCCGTCGAAGCGGGCGTCCAGATACAGGAGACCGGCGACGATGTCGAAGTGGCCTCGGTCACCATCGGTCCCGAGCGCGCCGACGAAACCATCCGGATGGCACTGGCCAAGGGCGTCGACCGCGCCGTTCGGGTCTGGGACGACGACTTAGAGGACGTCGAGTACCTCGATAGTGAAACCAAAGCCGATATTCTGGCAGCGGTCGTCGAGGAGGAACAGCCCGACCTCGTGCTCACGGGTGTGCAATCGGACGACACCGCCTTCGGGGCCACAGGGGTATCGTTGGCGAACGAAATCGGCTTCGAGTGGGCCGCCGTCGTCAACCATCTGGAGTACGAACCGGGCGCGGAGACCGCGTCGGTCCACCGCGAACTCGAAGGCGGTGTCGAGGAACTCACCGACGTCGAGCTTCCCGCCGTCCTCACGATTCAGACGGGTATCAACGAGCCGCGCTATGCCAGTCTGCGGGGGATTCGACAGGCCCAATCGAAGGAGATCGCGCCCAAGACCCTCGAGGAGTTGGGGCTGGACGCCAGCGTGACCGACAGCGCAGTGGCGCTCACCCAGTTGTATGAACCCGAGACCGAAAGCGACGCCACGCTGTTCGAGGGTGGTCCCGACGAGGAGGCCGGCCAGCTCGCCGACCTCCTGCGCGACAAGGGGGTGGTCGAGGGATGACGGTCCTCGCAATCGCCGAACACCGCCGTGGCGACCTGCGTGAGGCGAGTTTCGAACTGGTTACTGCGGGCCGCGACCTCGCCGACGCCACGGGCGGGGACCTCCACGTGGCAGTCATCGGCGGCGACATCGACGGGTTCGCCGACGACCTCAATCGGGAGGGCGTCGACGTCGTCCACACCGTCGCCGACGGCGAGGAGTTCAACCACGACGTCTACACCCAAGCCGTCGAGGCGCTCTACGACGAAGTCGCACCCGAGGTCCTGCTGATGCCCAATACGGTGAACGGACTCGATTACGCACCCGCGGTCGCCAACGGTCTGTCGCTGCCGCTGGTGACCGACGCCATCGACATCGAATCCGACGATACGCTCGCAGTCACTCGCGAGATGTATGGCTCGAAGGTCGAAACCGTCGTCGAGGTCGATGCCGACCGCGTCGCGGTTTCGATTCGTCCCGGCGAATGGCCGCCCGCCGAGGGCACCGGCGACGCCGACGTCGAGGCGTTCGATTTCGAGGTCGACGAGTCGGCGGTGCGCTCGACAGTACAGGGCTTCCAGGAGGTCGGCGGCGGCGACGTCGACATCACCGAGGCCGAGGTCCTGGTAAGCGTCGGCCGTGGCATCGAAGAGGAGGAGAACATCGAACTCGTCCAGGAACTCGCCGATACGCTCGGCGCGACGCTTTCGTCCTCGCGGCCAATCGTCGACAACGGCTGGCTCCCGAAGAACCGGCAGGTGGGCCAGAGCGGGAAGGTCGTCACCCCCGAGGTCTACATCGCCATCGGCATCTCCGGTGCTGTCCAGCACGTCGCCGGGATGAAAGGTGCCGAGACCATCGTCGCCATCAACACCGATTCGAGCGCGCCCATCTATGACCTGGCCGACTACGGTATCGTCGACGACCTCTTCGAGGTGGTGCCCGCACTCATCGAGGAGTTCGGCGGCGAACCGCCCGAGGTCTGAGGCCCCCGAGTCGTTCGGCGTTTTCGAACGTCCTCTCGCGATAGCTGCGCCACGAGGCCGGGGGACGAACGGGTTCCGAGTGCATTCCCCGAACGGAAGACCGTCACCTACTTTCAGACGCCGCCCTGAAATCGGGCGATGGACGACCTCGAACGTCGGCGGGCGCTGGTCGAGGAGCGCCTCGAAGCGGTCTGTGAGGTGGTCGAACCCGACACGCTCGGCGCGCGGATCGCCCACGCCGCGCTCTCGGGCGGGAAACGCGTCCGGCCGACGGTCACGATGTTGGTCTGTGAGGCCGCCGGCGGCGACAGCGAGGCGGCGGTCGATTTCGCAGTCGGCATCGAACTCGTCCACAGCGCGTCGCTGGTCGTCGACGACATCATCGACGACTCACCCGTTCGTCGGGGTACCGACAGCGCGTGGGCCGCCTTCGGCTATGGCCCGGCGCTCATCACCTCCGATGGCTTACTCGGCGAGGCGTTCGCGCTGTTTGCGGCCGACGAACGCGCGATGGAGGTCGTCGCGGAGGCGATGGTCGAACTCGGTGAGGGCGAGGCTACGGAGCTGGTCGCCCATCCCACCACCGAAGCGGAGTACATGGACCTCGCGCGCCGGAAGACGGGCGCGCTCTTCCGGGCGGCCGCCGAGCTGGGCGCGGTGGCAGCAGACGCCGACGCTCGAACGGTTGAGGCCTTCGGCGAGTACGCCGAAGGGGTGGGTGTCGCCTTCCAGATACGCGACGACGTGCTCGACGCGACCGCCGACGCCGACGAACTGGGCAAACCCACGGGCCAGGACAGCGCGATGGAGCGCCCCTCGCTGGTCGAAATCACCGACCTCACGCCCGAAGAGGGTACCGAGCGCGCCCGACGGACGGCCGACGCGGCGCTGTCGGCGCTCGATTCGGTCGCTGTGGCCGACGAGCAGGCCGCCGAGTACCTCCGCGACCTCGCGGAGTTCGTCGTGGTGCGCGAGCGCTGAGTGTCGAGAGAAACGAGTCAGGCGTAGCGTTCGAGGTCCGGACGGTCGAGGTCGGCGAGCACGTCACCGGCGGTCTCGTCGAGCAGGCTCTGACCTTCGGGCGTCACCCGTCGACCCTCACCCTCGGCGGTCTCGACTAATCCTTCCTCTTCGAGTTGTTGGAGCGCGGTACGGATGATCTTGCCGCTGCCCTCGGTGGATTTCGGCGGCGCGACTTGATATCTGTTCGAGCCACCTTTCGAGCCGCCGTAGGCAGTCGTCAGCCGGTCGACGCCGACCTCGCCGTCGATGGCGACCCGCCGAAGGAGGCTCGCAGCGCGGGTGCGCCAGAAATCGTCCTGTTCGGGTGGGAGATCACGGCTCGCGCCGGTCTTCACGAACCGTGCCCAGTCGGGCTGTTCGACCGTCTCCGGAAGCTCCGCGGCGACGGCCTCGATGAGCGCGTTCGCCGGAACGTCGTAGAGAGTTGCCATGCTTTCAAAACGCTCGGCGCGGGGTTTAAACGCGTCGTTAGCGTTCCGTTAGCGGTCGGCCAGCACCGCCGCGGTACCCCCGCCGACGATGGTCGGTAGTGCATAGGTCGCCCCGCGGTGGATGAGGACAGCAGCCGTCACGGTCGCCAGCGGCACGCCCGAGGTCGCGGTCACGAGCGCGCCGAGAACCAACTCGACACCACCCAGTCCACCGGGAAGCGGCGTGACACCGGCCATCGCGCCCGCTGGAATAGCGACGAGCACGACCGCCGCCGGGACGGTGTAGCCGAGCGCGAACAGCGAGAGCCAGAGCGATGTCGCGAGACCGACCCAGCCGGCCGCCGAGAAACAGAGCGCGAGCAGCAGCCCACGGGGGTTGGTGCCGACGCGCTCGACGGCGGTGAAGAAACCCTCGACGCGACCTTCGAGTGCGTCGCGATTGGGCGGGGAGAGCCCCGGAACGACCGCGCCGACCCGCTGGGCGAGCGGCGTCAGCGTGTCGACGGCGGCCCGTTCGACGCGATAGCGGTTGGTCCAGCCGAAGTAGACGGTCAGCACCAGCGTGAGCGCGAACCCGACCACGACGACAGAGACGAGTGCGAGGTTCTCGCCGAAGGTGATGGTGGTGGCGAAGTAGCCCAGCCCGATGAGCGCGAGCACGATGGAGGGAACGAAGTTGAGGGCATCGACGCTGGCGATGGCCGCCAGCCCCGTTTCGTACTCGCTGTCGGCGGCCCGTGAGACCAGCAGCGCGCTCACCGGCTCGCCGCCGGCCTGTCCGAACGGCGTGACGTTGTTGGCGAAGGTAGCACCCGCGAAGACGAGCACGGCGACCGGGGCCGTGATGGGTGCGCCGAGCACACCCAACACTGTTCGCAGCGACAGCCCCCACGCCGTGAGCCAGCAGACCGCGACGCCGACCACGACGACGATCACCGGGGGGTCGGCCAGCGACAGCGCGTTGAGGATCTCCTTGATGCCGACGAGCCACGAGAGGGCGGCGAGCGCGAAGAGCGCGCCCGCGAAGCCGACGAGCGTCGCTCTGAGGTTGCCGCCACGTATCATATCCGCCGAAGGGCCGACCGTGGCATGAACCCTCCGAAACGGCCGTCGTCGGTGCCTCGGGTGAACCGGACGGGTTTTGGTCGCCGCCACCTCACCTGAGGCATGAACGAACGGGCGGCGCTCGCGCTGCTTTCCGGGCACATCGGGGAGGCCGGGGACGACTGTGCAGTCGTCGGCGGGTCGCTGCTCACGACGGACATGCTCCACGCGACGACCGACTTCTCCGACGGCACCACCAGATATACGGCCGGCTGGCGGGCGGTCGCGGCCTCGCTGTCGGACGTGGCGGCGATGGGCGGGGCGGCCCGCGCGGCGGTCGCGGTGTACGCTGCCCCCGACTTCGACGAGGACGAACTGACGGCGTTCGTCGAGGGCGCCAGCGACGTTTGTGAACTGGTGGGCGCGGCGTACGTCGGCGGGGACCTCGATACTCACGAGGAGTTCACCGCAGCGACGACGGTGCTTGGAGAGGCCGACGAACCGGTGCTCCGTTCGGGCGCGAGCGCCGGCGAGGCGGTCTGTGTCACCGGGACGCTCGGGCGGAGCGCGGCGGCGCTTCGATTGTTCGAGCGCGGCGACGACGCGCGCGCGAACGAACTGTTCCGGTTCAGCCCGCGGGTCGCGGCCGGCCGGGCCATCGGGCGGCACGCGAGCGCGATGATGGACAGCAGCGACGGGCTTGCGCGCTCGCTGCACCAGTTGGCCGACGCGAGCGACTGCGGAATGAGTGTTTCAGGGACGCCCCCGGTCGACGAGTCGGTCGAGGAGGTTGCCGACGATTTTGAGGAGGCCCACGAGCTGGGCGTGTTCTTCGGCGAGGACTTCGAGCTGGTCTTCACGGTTCCCGAGGACGACCTCGAAACGGTCCGCGAGGACTCGCCCGTGGCCGTCACGCCTGTCGGAACGGTCGTCGAGGATGGGGTCACGCTCGACGGGGACCCCCTCCCCGACCGCGGGTTCACGCACGGGTAGGCCCGGGTGTGGTCGCGGCCGGCAGTTGCGGCCGCGGGGCGGTTGCGGTGCAGTAGCGGTTCTTGGTGGGAAGGCGAGGCGCGCTTCGCGCGCCGAGGGCTTTGGCAGTGCAGTGCGTTTGCGGAGCGGTCGTGGTGAGCGCCAGCATCCGCGCGAGTGGAACGAGCGCGGTTCAACGTGAGTAGCGAGGGACCATAGGTCCCACGGACCGTGCGAAAGGGCGC
>CAZJHA010000077.1:0-1100 GCA_964545755.1 uncultured Halobacteriales archaeon
TGAACGACTTCGGTTTACGATGCATCGGAGCCGGCTGCGCCGTTTCGAGAGGTCGACGGATAGAAGGCGACCGAACCGCTTCGATGGACAATGGCATCCGCACAGTCGCGCCTCGGCGGACGGGTTTCGGGGATACGGTTCGGGATGGCCGTGCTTGCGGTGGCCGTCGGGGCGCTCGTGGCCGGCGGGCTGTTCGTCCGGTTCGGCACGCGCGGGCCGATGGTCTCGACCGAGCCGGCGGTCGGCTCGATTGCACTGGCGGTTGCCGGCGCGAACCGGCTGTTCGTCCTCGGCTATCTCGGCGTCGGGATGGAGCGGCTGTATCTCACGGCAGGCACAGTGTTGGTGGGACTCGTGGGCGTCGCCGTCGGGTTGACCGGCCGGTGGTGGAGCCTCCCGGCTGCCGTGCTGGTCGGTGCGGCCGCCGCCGGAACGGTGACGGTCCTCAGCGGCTGTACCTGCGGCAGCGGCTCGACGACGTTGCTCGCCGAGCGAGCCATACACCGAGTCCTCGGCGGTACTGCTGCGCTCGGTTGAGGAAAATTCGAGTTTGTCGCCGATTCAGACCATGTTGCGGCAGCTTTCGGCACAGCGGGGCAAGATTTCGGCGCAGGCCTGGCAGTGGTCGTGGTCGTGCTGTTCGCACTCCTCGGCACACGCCTCACAGGCGTCGGCACAAGCCTCGGCGAGCTGGGAGTTGAAATCCGAACCGCGGGTACACATGCGCGCACACACCGATGCGAGGTCGGCGACGTCCCGGCAGAGCCGGATACACTCGGCCATCTCCTCGCCGTGGCCCGCACACTCGTCGGCGCACCACTCACAGACTTGGGCTGTCTCGATACAGCTGTTGACGCACTCTTCCATCTCATCGCTCAGACCGATCTGTTGGACTACCATTGCCCTCTCATCGATGGATGGGTCGTTTTTTGCGGTTCCGGGTAGCGACCTTCGGGTCGGCCACCGGGCACGTTCCAGTAGTGCAAAACCCGGACCACCGAGCGGAGCACGGAACGAAACCGAAGACCGGGCGAGCGGCCTCGGCGACCGCACCTACGACGTCTGCTGTTCGACGTGTGCGTCCAAAATCAAATCCCAGT
>CAZJHA010000077.1:1110-8945 GCA_964545755.1 uncultured Halobacteriales archaeon
TGTCGTCCGTGCCATGCGGCGACGGGGACAATCGGCGAGCGACCGCTGGTTTGGAATCCAAGCCAGAAATCCGTTAAACGACGGCCGCTTATAAACCAGTGATGGTTGAGTTCACGATAGGGGCACTCTCGTCCCTGCCAGCGGTCGATGCACCAATCGCGGCCACCGGTATCATCAGAACGATTGAACGGACCTTCGAACCCATCCGAGAAGTACTGGTCCCGATTCTCTCGAACCCGACCGTGCTCGTCGTCTGGGCGGTCATCGTTGCCCTCTCGCTCGGCGTGCTCTGGTGGGACCTCTGGAAGCACAATCGGGTCATCGGCTCGCTCATGAAGTTCGTCTGGACCCTTACGGTGGCGTATTCGGGACCGCTCGGACTTACCGTCTACTGGTATACCGGAAGGACGCAGATCGAGGCCGATTCGCTGTGGAAGCGGGGCTTTCGCTCGACCTCGCACTGCTATTCGGGCTGCGGTGCCGGCGAAATCGTCGGCATCACGCTCGCGCAGGGGATTCTCGGATTGGGTATCGTCGCCGTCGCCGGCGTCACGTTCGCGCTCGCGTACGTCTTCGGCTTCGCGCTGACGGTCGGTCCGCTCATGCAGGACGGCGTCGGATTCAAAGAGGCGTTCGTGGACGCGCTCTGGAGCGAGACGCCCTCGATAACGCTGATGGAGATCGCCGCAATCGGCACGGACCTGCTGTTGGCGAGTCAGGCGACGATGGGTGAGACGCTCTTCTGGCTCGCGCTCGCGTTCTCGCTGTCGATTGGATTCCTCGTCGCGTGGCCGGTGAACGTCGGTCTCGTGAACTTCGGGGTCAAAGAGGGTATGAGCGACCCCTCACAGATGGACTGAACAGCCAGGACCGAACCGCCTAACCGCGTGGTCGCCGTTTTCGATGGTATGACGGACGAAAGCGGGACGGTTCGCGTCTGGCTCGTCGAACGCGGCTACAACAACCGCGACCTCATCATCCTCAAGTACGCGACGCCCGACGGCGAGCGGCTCTTCCGGCGAGAACTGTCCGCACAGGCCATCGGCGTCGACACCGTGACCGCCGCGAAGGACGTCCCACCCGAGGACCTCGAAGCCGTCGACGATACCGACCGCCGCGAGCGATACGCCGACGAGGTCGAACGGATGGCCGACCAGCACGACCCCGGCGACTCGATCTGAGAAGCGGCGTAGCGTCTAGACTGGTTAGGCTGCGCAGTTGTTCGCGCCCGTTTCGAGGGTCGCCGCCTCGGTGGCGCTCCCGACGGTCTCGACGCCCCGGTTGATGGCGATGACCGTCTCGTAGTTATCTGGTTTTTCCGGGACGTTCTCGACCATCCGCTCGACGAAGGACTCCTCGTCGAGGGTCGCGAGGTCGAGGCGGCTCTGAACGTCGTCGAGGCTGGCAGCGACGAGGTCGCCCGGCGCGGCGTTGGCGTAGCTCCCATCGTTTTCGACCGTGACGTGGCCCGGCAGGACGGTGAGTGCTTCAGGGAGTTCGAGCAGCGTGTCGTGGAGGGTCTCGTACTGCATCCGCGCGCCCGTCTCGGCCCCCTCCTCGCCGAATTCGAGTTCGGTGCGACCGACCGAATCGAGGAAAAGGCCGTCTCCTGTGAGGACTGCCTCGTCGCCGACGCGGTAGGCGACCATCTCGGTGGTGTGGCCGGGTGCCGCGAGCGTTTCGAGGTCGATGGCCCCGACAGAGAGCGTCTCACCGTCGGCGAGCGGCTCGAACGCGTAATCGAGGTCGCGCTCGGTCGCTCTCTCGCCGAGATGGTAGGGAACGTCGAGTCTGGCCGCGAGGTCGCGGCCGCCGGAGATGTGGTCGGCGTGGACGTGCGTGTCGAGCACGTCCGTGATCTCCATTCCGTGCTCGGCGGCAGCAGTGATGTACTGGTCGGTGTGGCGGGTCGGGTCGACGACGACGGCCTCGCCCGCACGCTTCGAGCCGACGAGATAGGAGAGACAGCCCTTTGCGCGGCGCTGGAACTGGACGATGAGGAGGTCGTCGGCCGTAGTCTCGACCCGTGCGGCTTCGTACAGTTCGCTCCACGCACGCATCCCGCCGGTGACGACCGCAACGTTCTCGAAGCCGTTGGCATCGAGTTCGGTGGCGAGTCGCGTCGACGTCGCGCCCTTGCCACAGATGACGAGTATCTCGTCGCCGTTTGCCAACTCGCTGACCCGTTCTCGCTGGTCGTCGCCAAGGAGTTCGGTCGGACCGAACGGGACGTTCTCGGCACCCCTCACGCGCCACGAGTCGTAGCTCTCGGCCGGGCGCGTGTCGATGAGTACGTAGTCGTCAGCGCCCGTATCGAGCCGCGTGGCGAGGCCTCTGGCTGTGATCGTTCCGAACATCGGTATCTCTGTGTACGGTATTGGGGTGTATAAACATTTCTGACGGACCGGCGGGCGGTTCACGGCTCGACATACCGACCGGGAGGGTCGCCCATCGCCGGAAAAACAGTTGTTTCTATTATAATTCGTTCTTAGACTTCCCAGCGTACAAACACATAAGTCGCTCTCGCCCCAACGAAACTCACTGACATGGTCGACGACACGCAGCTCGCCGAGAGCAAGGCAATCCATCGGCGAACGGGGACGACCTTTTACGTAGCGACGCGACTGCTTCCCGAGCGCGTTCGCCACGCGACGTACGTCCTCTATGCCTTTTTCCGGGTTGCCGACGAGATCGTCGACGACCCGAACGGACCACCGCCGGCCGAGCAACGCGAGCAGCTCGACCGACTGCGGGACGGAGCGCTCGGTGGCGAAACTGAGGACTCGGTCGTGGCGGCGTTCAGCGACCTCCGGCAACGGTATGACATTCCCGACACCGCCGTCGAGGAGTTCGTCGACGCGATGGAGACCGATATCGACACGAACAGTTACGGAACCCACGAGGAACTCGACGAGTACATGGGCGGGTCGGCGGCCGCCGTCGGCGAGATGATGACCGCGGTCATGCAGCCCGGCGACCCCGAAATCGCGCGCCCGCACGCTCGCCGACTGGGTGAGGCGTTCCAGCTCACCAACTTCCTGCGCGACGTGCGCGAGGATGTCGTCGAGCGCGACCGCATCTACCTTCCGCGAACCGCCCTCGAAGAGCACGGCGTCACCGAGACACAGATACAACGCTTCGGGATGGACGGCGATTTCGCCGCGCTGATGCGGAGCGAACTCGAACGAACGGAAACACGCTACCGCGAGGGCGTCGCCGGCATCAAATACCTCCCCGATGACTGCCAGTTCCCCGTGTTGCTCGCAGCGGTGCTCTATGCCGACCACCACCGCCTCATCAGAGAGCGTGGGTACGACACCCTCTCAGCGACGCCGGAACTCTCCTCGGCGCGAAAGCTCTCCCTGCTCGTGCGCACCCGCTGGCATTGGCTCTGGAACACGGACCCCGAGACGGTCTTTGCGAAGGTGAGCACCGTCTCACACAGCCCGAGTCGCCACCACGGTCCCGAGGATGCGACGCCCGCACGCTAACCGCTTCACAGGTCGCTCGCGTCAATGCCCGCCACGTCGAAGCGCTCGGTTCTCACGAGACCGCCGGCCAGCACCAGCGCGACGGCGACCGGGACCCAGTTGCCGAAGACGGCGTTGATGGCCCCCCAGAGCACCACGAAACTCACGAGGTCGTCGAGCATGAACGCGCAGTTTGCGAGGCGCTCCCTCAATCGTGTGCGGTCGAAGGAGTAATCGAGGACGAACACCGATACGGTGGCCGAGAGCACCCACCCGAGATAGTTCGAGGCGGGGACACCGTAGAAAATCCCACCAGAGTAGCTCCAGAAGCCGATGGCGACCGCACCGGGGTCGAGGACGACGTCGATGAGGAGAACCGTACAGATGACCGCGACGAGACGCACCGCGCGCCGGCTGGCTACGTCGCCGAGCACGAGCAGACAGAGCAGGTAGCTGTTGAACACCAGCGGCAAGAAGAAGACGGGGAGACCGAGCGGCACAGCCCCGAACAACATCGGCCCGAGTTCGATGGTGTATTCGAACGCGCCGTAGGGCCACCCAGTTACGACGCCGACGAGTTCGATGCCGAAGGCGTAGGCGACGAGCACGCCCGTGCCGAGGGCCGCCCAGCGGTCGTAAAGCGGCGCGAGACCCGCCACGAGCGGCAGGCGCATTATCACTGTGCCGAAGAGGATGAGATACGGGTTGTATCTGAGCGGTGGACCGACGAGACCGGCGGCGCTCGCAAGCAGGAGGGCCGCACCGACCACCGGGAAGACCACCGCGATGGTGAAGCGATTGTCGGCGACCGCCCTGTCGAGTCGTGCCTCGATTCGTCGTCTGGTCGCTCGCTCAGCCGCCATAGACCAGCCTCCACAGCCCGCCGAGGGTCATCACCATCCCGACGAGCGTGTTCACTGCCGGATACCACCAGTAGGCGCGCTCGACATTGACCGACGAGCGGGCGATGGCGAACACCAGCACGGGATAGGCAAGCAGGAGCAGCGCGAAGAGAACGTGGACGACTCCGAACGAGATGGCGGCCACGAGCCAGCAGAGCGCACAGTAGCCATACGTTCGGCGTTCGCCGAGGGCCGTCGCCGTCGTCCGAATGCCTGCTTCCCTGTCCGGCTCGATGTCCGGGATGGCCGAGAAGGTGTGCATCCCCATCGTCCAGAGCCACCCGCCCGCCACGGCGAAAAGGGATGGCAGCTCGCCGGCGATGGCCGTATAGGCGATCACACCCGGCAGCACGTACAGCCCGTTCGACAGCGAATCGAACAGTGGTGTCGTCTTGAACCTGAGCGGCGGCGCGCTGTATTCGATGGCGAGGAAGAAAAAGAGCGCCAGCGCCGCGAGCGCTGCCGATGGTAGGAGTGGAACGAACCCGACGGCGAGAAGGCCGCTCACGAGAACGGCAGCGAGCACGGTTCTTTGACCCGTATATCGCACCTCGCGGTCGTCCTTCTTCGGATTGGCTTCGTCGATGTCGGCGTCGAAGACATCGTTGACTCCATATAAAAAGACGTTCGCCGGCACGAGGAAGTAGGCAAACAGCGCGAGCGCCAGCGGGGAGAACAGGCCGGGGAGGCCGTCGACGGCATAAACCACGCCGACGATGACCGGACCGGCGAGGTAAAACCAGAATCGGGGCCGGGAGAGCCGGAGGAGATAGCCCGTGGTGGTCGTTTCGGGCGGGATTCGCTCTTTGAATCGACTCAACCCGCGACGGACGCGCTCGCGGCTCATCCGTGGTCTTCGAGAACGGCGTTCGCCGCGTGCTCGCCGCTGATGAGACACATCGGCACGCCGATTCCAGGAGTCGTATACGACCCCGTGAAGTAGAGGTCCGGAACGGTTTCCGAGCGATGGGGTGGCCGGAAGAGCGCGGTCTGGCGGAGGGTGTGGGCCAGCCCGAGCGCCGTGCCCTGCAAACTGTTGTAGCGTTCGGCGAAGTCGTCGATTGAGAAGGTCTCTTCGAGTACGATGCGGTCTTCGAGCGAGACGCCGGTGTTTTCGGCGATATCGTCGAGAATCCGGTCGCGGTAGCGCTCGCGGATGTCCGGCGTGTCGTCGAGACCCGGCGCGATAGGCACGAGCGCGAAGAGGTTCGAGTGGCCCTCCGGCGCGACCGTATCGTCGGTTTTGGAGGGGGTGCAGAGGTAATAGGCCGGGTCGTCGGGCCACGCCGGCTCCTCGAAGATCTGCTCGAAATGGCCGTCCCAATCCGTCGGAAGGACGAGCGTGTGGTGGGCGAGCGGTTCGACGTCGCCCTCGACGCCGAGATAGAGCAAGAATGCGGATGGCGCGAGCGTGCGCTCGTCCCAGTAGCCCTCGGAGTACTGGCGCTCGTGTTCGGGCAGGAGTTCCTGTTCGGTGTGGGCGTAATCGGCGTCAGAAACGACGATGTCCGGTGTGTGCTCGCCCGCAGCGGTAGCGAGCGAGAAGCCGTCGCGCCGGCGGGTGATTTCGGCCACTTCGGCGTCGGTCTCGATGGTGACGCCGAGTTCTTCGGCGAGGTCGGCGATGCCGGCGACGACGCCGCCGAACCCACCTTCAGGATAGTGGACGCCGAGGTTGAAGTCGACGTGGCTCATCATCGTATAGAGCGCGGGCGTGTTCTTGGGCGACCCCCCGAGAAAGACGAGCGTGTACTGCATGATCTGCTGGAGTTTCGGATGGTCGAAGTAGTTCGACACATGACTCTCCATCGAGCGTAGCAGGTTCAGGCCGACGGGGGCCGAGCGAACGACATCAGTGTCGACCCAATCGCGGAGTCGTGGGCGGTCGGTGTAGACGAACCGCTCCATCGCCGCCTCGTAGGTGCGCTCGCTCCGGTCGAGGTAGTCGTCGAACGCTGCGGCCCCGCCATCCTCGTAGGATTCGAAGAGGGCGCGCACTTGGTCGCGGTCGGGCGTCAAATCCACGCGGTCGCCGTCCTTGAAGAACACACGGTAATGGGGGTCGAGCCGTTCGAGACCGTAGTAGTCCGTCCGGTCGGCGTCGAAGTGGCCGAAAAACCGCTCGAAGACGTCGGGCATCAGATACCACGACGGCCCCATGTCGAAGCGAAACCCATCCTGTTCGAACTGCGAGGCGCGCCCGCCGACCTGCCCGTTCTTTTCGAGCACCGTGACGTCGGCCCCCGCAGCGGCGAGGTAACACGCCGCCGACAGCCCGCCGAAGCCCCCGCCGACCACCGAGACCGTCCGACCGGCGAGCGGTTCGGCGTCCGACCCTGCCGCGAGCGAATCCATGACGGGTGATGCGGCGGCACGTATAAAAGACGACTGACCGCTCGCCACGGCGAGCGAACTGCCGCCATCGCACGAGCCGAACCCGGCCGCACACGAGAGGTTTATTAACTTCCGAGTCGTTATTACTAACAGAATGGAGAACATCAAAGCGGTCGACGTCGGGCGACGCGAGCGGGTACCGTGGCTGGGCGTCGCCGGGGCGGTCGTGTTCGTCGCCCTCACGGGAATCGGCGTGCTCGCAGGTCTCTGGAAGCTGCTCGCCGTCGGCTGGGTCGCCTTCGCCGCGATGGCCGGCGGGGCGGTCGTCGGCGTGCGCTCGTCGGAACGGACGGCGGCGCGGTCGGTCCGGGCCGACGGTCTCGCGAGCGGCGCGATGGTCACGAGCGCCGCGGTCTTCTTGGTACCCCAAGCCATCGGCTACCAGCCCCAACTGGGCGGGTTCGGCATCGCTGCCGGCCTGCTCGCGGGCTACGCCGGCCACACGATTGGCCATCGCCTCACGCATCTCGACCTCCCGCTCGAAACGACGACCGCACAGCTCACCGCCCACGCGCTGTCCGCCGGCGTCGTCATCGGCACGGTGTACACGCTCCTGCCGGATCTCGGACTGTTGCTCGGGCTGAGCATCGTCTCGCACAAGGCCCCCGCGGGCTACGCCGCCGTCGACCGACTCCGGGAAAAGGGGTTGTCGGTCGGCGTGCTCGCGCTGCCGGCTGCCGGCGTTGGTATCACGGCGCTGCTCGTGGGGCTGGTCGAACCGCCGAGTTCGATGGCTCTCAACGCCGTCGTCTTCGGCTTCGCCGCGGGTATCTTCCTCCACATCGCGATGGACTTCCTGCCGGAGTGTGAGACCGGCGGCGAACACGTTCACGGCGAGGCCCACGCACGGCTCGACCGGCTGCGCGTCCATGCCGTGGCGAGCACGGTCGTCGGCGCGGGCACGGTGGCGCTCGCGTGGTTGCTGGTCGCCTGATACCGTCGGTCGGAGAGCGGCAGCCGTCGAAGAGGAGTTCGGTCGCCACCGGTGGGTTTCAGTGATTGAAATGCTTCTGACCGACGGTATGAGCGTCGGTCGACACCCGCGCCGAAACCGAACTGATTCGACACA
>CAZJHA010000078.1:0-8915 GCA_964545755.1 uncultured Halobacteriales archaeon
TCTGCGTCGAGGTGTCGCGCCTCCCCGGCGACGTGGCCGTGGAGATGGACGCGGTGGCGTACCTGGGGTGAGCGTCGACGACGGCGACGGCGGCCGAGTCGGCGGTTAGTCGCTGACCTCTTGGACCGTCTCGTTGCGGACCGCCGCCGCCTCGGCGACGCGTTCGAGGAAGTCGTCCATCTGGGCCTGGAGTTCGTCCTGCACCGCCGTCGCGGAGAAGTCGTCGGACTCGGCCAGCAGGCGGACGAACACCCGGAGTTCCTCGTCGGTGAGCTCCTCGTACCGGTGGTCCTCTAGCTTCTCGACTACCGTGTCGAGGTCGATCTGTCCCACCGGGTCGACGTTGAAGTCCACGGTCACCATCCGGTAGTCCGACCCCGCCAGCTCCTGTTCGGCGCGGTTGACTCCCTGCGAGAGCATGTGCTTGAACGGGACGTGATAGCCCATCGTGCCGAGGTGGAGGAACCCGAGCATGTCGATGATGCCCTGCGTGTACGCGTCGCGCGACTCGTCCTCGGGGTTGAACACCGTCTCGCGGTCCCTGGCTTCGAGGTGGTCGAACAGGATCGTGAAGTCGAGGATGGCGTTCCTGATGCGCCGACGGATGCGGTTTCGCTTCTGTTTTTTCGAGTGTTCCGTGTAGTCCGTCTTCCGTCCCAGGAGGAACTCGCGGTCGCTGGGCGTGAGAATTCCCCTGTCTCGGTCGGCGGAGTAGGCGGGACTGTCCCACGACTCGTCTCCGTCGGCGTCCGTCTGCATACACAAAATGTGTGTACTTCTACGAATAAAGATTTCGGACACGGCGAGTATTTTGTGTCAGACGGCCCGATTCCCCCACTCACCCTCCGGTCGAGCGCTCGAACCCGGTTTCGAGACGCTCTCTCGCTTTGCTCCGTGTACAGATAGTGTAGATAAACGTGTCCCTCCGTACGCGCCGTCGTCTCGTCCGGGACCGCCGGTCGTACACGGTTTGTGTTAAAACCGACCACAGAAACCATAACTATTTTCCCCGAGGGTAGTGACTGGCTCGGTGTGCGGGATTGACTATCAGGGGAGCGACCTGCACGCGGAGGGCACTCGTGATTCCGAGACAACCACGCGACAGACCGACGACGAACCGACGTACGACCGACGACCGACGGCGGGCCGCCGCGACCCGAGGGGGGACCACCCGGGCGCGGGACGGCGTCGGAACTCGCGGATTCGACCGGGTGGTGAGGCGTCGATGAGCGGCGATCCCGACGGCGCGGTCGCGGAGTTCCGCGACGAGATCGAGCCCACCATCTTCGCATTCGGCGCGGGCATCACGCTGCTGTTCGTGGCGGTGTTCGCGGTCAACCCCGACACCGCCGCGAAGATCGTCTCCGGGGCGAACGAGTTCGTGCTCGCTCACTTCAACTGGGCGTTCCTCGTCGTGATGCTGTCTTTCGTCCTCTTTCTCGCCTTTCTCATCTTCGGCCCGTGGGGCGACCTGCGTCTGGGCGACGAACCCCCGGAGTTCAGTTACTTCTCGTATTTCACGATGATGTACTCGGCGGGACTTGCGGCGGGCATCGTCTTCTGGGGTCCAGCCGAAGCGCTCGTCCACTACGCGAACGTCCCGCCGCTGTATGGAGGCGTGGCTGCCGAGTCGGCGGCCGCGATGCCGATTGCGGTGCAGTATGCGGTCTTTCACTGGGGACTCACCCAGTGGGCGTGTTTCACCGTGATGGGCATCGGCATCGGCTACTACGTCTACAATTACGGCGCGCCGCTGCGCGTGTCGTCGGTGCTCACGCCCTTCATCGGTGCCGATAACATCAAGGACAGCTACTGGGCGAAGGTCATCGATGTCCTCGCGGTGTTCGCCACCCTCGGCGGCGTTGCGACCTCGTTGGGCTTCATCGGCGACCAGTTCCTCACGGGACTCGAATTCCAGTGGGGAATTCAGATGGGCGATGTCGGGACGTTCGCCGTCATCACCGGGATGACAGTGCTGTTCACCCTCTCGCTGGTGCTCGGGGTCGACAAGGGGATTCGCCGGCTGTCGAATTTCAACATGGTGCTCTTTTTCGTGTTGATGATCGCTACACTCGTCGTGGGGCCGACGTTTTTCATCCTGCAAACCGGGACCGACGCCCTCGGCGGGTTCGTCGCTGATTTCTTCGCGATGAGCCTCTCGATAGACGTCGCCAGCGGCGGCGAGTGGACGAACGCGTGGACGGTGTTCTACTGGGCGTGGCCGCTCGCGTGGTCGCCGTTTGCGGGACTGTTCATCGCACGCATCTCGCGTGGCCGTAGCGTGCGCGAGGTCGCCTTCACGGGCATCGGCGCGACCGCGATGGCGACGATTCCGTGGTTTCTCGTCCTCGGCAGTACTGGTGTGTGGCTCCAGCACACCGGCGGCGCGAACCTCTTGGGACCCATCAACCAGTTCGGCGAGGCCGTCTCCGGCTACGTCCTCTACGGAGCACTGCCGCTCGGGTCGCTGCTACTCGTCGGCTTCGTCGTGCTCGTGACGACGTTTTTCGTCACGTCGGCGGACTCATCGACGCTCGCGGTCGCGATGATGACTACTGGCGGGAAGGAACATCCCTCGACGGTGATCCGCGTGTTCTGGGGCGCGATGCTCGGTGCGGTCGCCTCGATACTGATGATCATCGGCGGGGTCGATGCGCTCCAGTCGGCGGCCATCATCACCGGAGGCCCCTTCGCCATCGTCGGCGTGATAGCCATCATCGGGCTGGCGCGGTCGTTCCGCGAACACTCCGGCAACATCCTGTTGCAGGAGGAGACGGTCCTGTTCGGCACCGACCGCACGTCCGAGCGGACGACCGGTGGTGGCCGACCGGAGGGCGTGGAGGACGACTGACTCGTCGATTCCGCCGATTGGCCGGACGCTACGAACTGTCGTTTATCGCTCGGGACGGCCGATGCCGCCCGCAACGTTCCCGGCGGGCGTCCCGCGTCTCGCTCCGCCCGTGGCCGCGGCGAACCCGTCGCCGAGCAGCCACGCCGCGATGACGAATGCATAGAAGCCGACGAACACGCCCACGATGCCGCCGAGAATCGGGTCCACGTTGAGAACGGTAACGGCGATTCCGACGGCGATATTCAGGAGGACGACATATACCCACGCGATGAGGTACTCGCGTGACGTGACGACGTCGGCGATGGTATCGAGGTCGAAACCAGCGCCGAAGCGGTCCTCTCGGGCGTAGTTCGCAACGCCGGCAACGCTCACGTACCCGAAGGCGATGGCGAGCAGCCACCAGACGGACAGCCCGCCGACGAAGCCGACGACCCTGAGACCGGCCCCGAGGTCCGAGCCGGTCACCAGGGCGGCGAGCGATCCGCCGACGACGGCGAAAAAGACCACCGTCGGGACGAGCTGGTAGACGAACCCGATGATGCTGGCGACGAATCCCTCCGTCAACAGTGTTCCCTAGTCGTCGAAGACCGGTGGCTCGGCGGCGTTGTCCATGCCGGCTCGTATCGCCCGTACCCCGTAGCCGCGACGACGAACAGCGGGATTAGGAGAAAGGAGAGCAACAGCGCGATGCCGCCGATGAGTACGGTCGACAGCCATGCCTCGGACTGGAGCGGATAACGGAGGAGCGTCTCGATGTGGTGTCCATAGTAATCACCACACATACTGTTTTCATTCAACATAACTCTTCGCACCGTCAGCGGCGAACGGCTTTTGCGGGCGTGCGGCGTACGAGCACGGATGGGTTCCTCGCGCTCGACGGGGTTGCGGGTGACCCTCGACATCTGGCACCCCGACTGCTGGACGCTGGAGGTCACCGAAGGGATGGGTGGAGGGCTGCTCGGTCACGGCGTCTACGCCATCGACGGGCTGGCGACCGGCCGGTTCACCGTCTACGGGGAGACGACCGCCGCGGTCGAGGAACTGGTCGATGCGGCCCGTGACTCACCGCTGACCGATTCGATCTGGGAAGCGGATGCACAGCCGACCACGACACCCGTCCCCGGCAGCGCGAGCCGGGCGCTCGTGGTGCAGTACGAACGGGAAAATTCCATCAACGACGCGCTCGTCTCGCGCGGGTTCATCCCCGACGAACCGGTGCGGATGGCCGACGGCCGGGAGTGCTGGACGGTGCTCGTCGACGCGAGCCGCGAGGCGGTCGGCGAGCGCGTCGAGACCATCCGCGAGGAGATGGACGCCGAGGTCCGCATCGAGCATCTCACCACTGCCTACAGCGCGAGCGGCGTCCTCCCGACTGACGATCTCTCCGAGCGCCAGCGCGAGGCCTTCGACCTCGCCCGGCGGCAAAACTACTACCAGTGGCCGCGCGAGGCGAGTGCCGCCGACCTCGCCGATGAACTCGGGGTCTCGAAAGCGACCTTCCTGGAGCATCTCCGGACGGCCGAGGCGAAGCTGCTCGGCCGCTGACCCGTTCATGCTAGGGACGACTGCTATGCCATCGCACGGCAACATACTACTATGTCGAACGCACAGCGAAACGACGACCGGAGTCTCGCGCGGAACATCGGCCCGCTCGGCGCGATGAGCACCGTCGTCGCCGGCACGCTCGGCGCTGGCTTGTTCGTCACGCTCGGCACCGCGAGCGCAACGACCGGTCCGAGCGTCATCCTCGTGGTCGCCGTGGCGGGATCGCTCGCGACGGCCATCGCCATCAACTACAGCTGGATGGCGACGGTGTTTCCGGGCGCGGCCGGCTCGTATGCCTACGTCTCGCGGACGTTCAACACGCGCCTGCCGGGCTTTCTGGTCACGTGGTCGAAGTGGCTCGGCTACATGGCCGCCGACGCCGTCCTCGCCATCGGCTTCGGCAGCTATCTCCAAGTGTTCTTTCCCGATCTCATCGCGGGCCAGAGCGAGGTCGCACTCGTCGGCTTCGGCCTGCTCACCGTGCTCTTTCTGGTCAATCTCGTCGGGTCGCGCGGGTACACCCTCATCCAGAACCTCATCTTCGGTCTGCTCATTGTCTCGATTCTCGTGCTCGTGATTCCAGGTACGTTCACCGTCGAAACCGCGAACTACCAGCCCTTCTTCACTGGCGGCTTCGACGGCTTCCTCGCCGCCGCCGTCCCCCTCTTCTATGCCTACATCGGCATCGCCGTCGCGGGACAGATGGGTGCCGAGGTCAAGAACCCCTCCCGAAACCTCCCGTTGGCGATGGTCGGCGGGACGCTGATTCTCACAGTCCTCTATATGTGGACGGCAGCGGTCATCTACGGCGTCGTGGCCGACTACACCGTGCTCGCCGAGTCGGCGCGACCCCTCGCCGACGCCGCCGAGACCTTCCTCGGGGCGAACGGGTCGGCCATCGTCGCCATCGGCGGCCTGCTCGCCACCGCCTCCAGCGTGAACGCGGTGATGGCCGCCGGCATCAAGATGCCCTACTCGTGGTCGTGGGATGGCGTCTTCCCACGCTGGTTTTCGGCCGTCAACGACCGCTTCGGCTCGCCCCACTGGTCGCTGTTCACCCTCTATGTGGTCTCCTCGGTGCTCACCTTCTACACGACGGGTCTCGACCAAGCCATCAAGATCGCCACATTCAGCTACCTCATCGCGTATTTCGCCGTCTCGGTGACGCTTTTGTACGCCCGCGTCTATCGGACGGAACTCATCGAACAGGCGGGCTTCGACCTCGGTGGCACCCTCTATCTCACAGGGGCTGTCGGCGCACTCGGCGCGTTCGCGCTGCTCACGCAGGCCTATCAGGGCTCGCTCGTCATCTACGTGCCGTGGATACTCGTCGGTCTCGCCGTCTTCGGGGTCTACTGGTATCGTGGGCGACGGGCCGGCATCGACGTGGGAGCGATTCTCGATACGCTGCCCGGCGTGCCCTCGACCGAGTACGACCCCGACATCGCGGAGGTACCGTCCGATGACTGAGTCATCGCCCGATGCCGCCGAGAGCACGACCACCGATGGAGCCGCAATCGATGAAATCGCCGGCGAAATCAGCCACGACAAGACGGTTTCGCTGCTGCAGGAACTCGTGCGCATCGAGAGTCCGTATTTCGAGGAGGCGGAAATCGCGAAATTCGTCTACGACTGGCTCGACGAGCGCGGACTCGACCCCGAGTACCACCCGGTGAGCGAACCCGAGATGACGGGCTTCGAGGGCAACAACGTGCTCGCGCGGCTTTCGGGAACCGACCCCGAGGCTCCGACGCTGCTGTTGAACGCCCACATGGACACCGTGCAACTGGTCAAGGCGTGGACCGAGGACCCGCTCTCGGGACGCATCGAAAATGGAAGACTCTACGGACAGGGGGCCTGTGACATGAAGGGCGGTCTCGCGGCCATCATGGTCGCGTTCGCGGCGCTCGCCGAGGCGGACCTCGCCGGCGACATGCTCTTCAGCGCCGTCGTCGACGAAGAGGGTCCCTACGGGCTTGGCGCGAACCAGCTCATCAGGGACGGAATCATCGATGACTGCGATGGCGTCATCGTCACCGAACCGGGTCCCATTCTCGCCCAAGAGAACATCGAAAACCCGGCGCTACTGCTCGGCGCGCGCGGGCGATTCCTCTACGACATCACGGTCAGAGGTAAGGCCGCCCACGGCTCACAGCCGGAGAAGGGGACGAACGCGGTCGTCGATGCGGGACGGCTGGCCGAGGCGCTCGCCGACATCGAGGTGGGAACTCACGACCGCCTCGGCGACGGCTCGGTCTGCCCGCTCGAAATCAGGGGCGGCGGCGAAACCCTCTCAGTGCCCGAATCCTGTCGCCTGCTGGTCGACCGCCACGTCGTCATCGGCGAGGACGAAGACCGTGTTCGCGCCGACGCCGAGCGCGTCGTGGATGACCTCGGTCTCGATTCCGCCGTCGCCATCGGGTTTCGAGACGCGCCCGCACCCGACATCCGTTACGGGCCGTACGTCACCGACCCCGACGACCCGCTCGTCGACGCGCTGACGAGGGGCGTCGAGCGTGTCACCGGCGACGCCCCCGACGTGGGTCATTTCGCGAGCGTCGGCGACTTCAACTACTTCGGTCATCGGTCCGGGCTGCCCACCGTAATTATCGGTCCGGACGGCGAGAACATCCACGGAGCCGGCGAGTTCGTCTATACCGATGACGTCACCGAGGTCGCGCACATCGTCGCCGCCGGCTGCGCGTCGTTGCTCGGCGCGTGACGCGTTGAACTCGTTCTGGCTGGGCCCAACTCAGAAAAAGACCGCGAAAACCAGATACGAGCCGATTGCCGAGACCGTCGGCGTGAGCAGCCATAGCGTGACGATGCGGCCGGTGGCTGCCGCGTCGAAGAGGTCGTCGGTCGGCAGTTCCTCGGGCTTCTCTTCGCCGATTTTCGGCACTCCTTCGGTCGGCGTCGACTCCGTGGTGGCGTCGCCCGTCGCGAGGTCGCCGACGGTCGGACCGGGGTTCGGTCCACCGGCGTCGGTTCCCTCGGCGGCGAGTGCGCCCACCGAGAAGTCGGGTCTGCCCTCGCCCTCGATGGCCGACCCCGCGGCGTCGGCCAGTGTCACACTGCGGCTCGACCGTCCCCAGCCGAGACCGATGATACAGGAGGTCATGCTCACCGCGAGGCTCGCCGGAATCCCCAGGTTCGACAGTATCGTGATGATGGTCGCGCCGACGAGCGAGACGAGAATCGCCGCCAGAATCGGCAGGTCGGTGATGCCGTCGCCGACCGTATCGAGCGTGCGCCGGGCGATGGTGAACGCGCCGATTGCCATCGCACCCACAGCGAGGAGAACGCCCTGCTCGACGGTGATGGCGTTGCTCCCGACCAATGGAGCGACCGCGTTCGCGGTGTTCGACGCGCCGGCCGAGAAGCCGTTATAACAGGCGACCAGCAGGACGACGGCCGCGCCGACGACGTCACGGACGGTCGCACCCTCCTTGAGCACCGGCCGCGGCAGTGTCCCCGAGCGGTCGAGTCTGAACAACCCGTCCTCGATACGGCCGAAGGAGATGTAGGCGTCGAGATGCGGGTAGATGTATCGCCCGATGACGACGCCGGTCCAGAAGGCGACCAGCGGGGCGATGATCCACGCCGAGACGATGCCGAACATCACGGTTTCGTTGAGCGAATCGGTCACGACGCCGAGTCCCACAATCGCGCCGACGGCGGTCATCGAGGTCGAGGCCGGCACCCCGAAGAGATTGGAGATGAGTAACGAGAGGCCGGTGAAAAAGAGCACGACGACGCTCGCGGCGAGGGTGAACTCGCTTGCGGGGACGATTTCGCCACCCATCGTCGTCACGACCTCACGGCCGACCGTCCAGCCGCCGAGCAGTGCGAAGCCGGTGAACAGCACGGCAGCAAGCGTCTTGCCGGTGATGCGACTGCCCACCGCCGGGCCGAAGGCCACCCCTGTCGAGGAACCACCGATGTTGTAGCCGACGAACACCGCCACGAGCACGCCGACGACCAGCAGAGCGGGGACCATCAACTGTTCCGCTCTCGAACGGCGCGACAAAAACCGGTTTCGTTTCCATGCCTCGATGGAACAGCGGCGACGGCGAGTCGGCTCGAAGGCGGTCGTGTGCAGTCGTGCCCACCATACACAACACCTTTAGCCGTCGCTCGTCAATTTTCGCTATGCCCGATGCGATGGTCGAGCATCTCCGCTCGGACATGGAATGTGAGGGGTTGCTCGAATGTTTCCACGGTCTCACCGACCTCGACCGCGAGTGTTTCGCGGTCGTCGTCGGCAGCGACGAGGCGTTGACGGTCGACGATATCGCCGCCAAGGTCGACCGCGAGCGCTCGACGGTCTATCGTTCGCTCCAGCGGCTGCTCACGGCGGGGTTCGTCCAGAAAGAGCAGGTCAACTACGAACAGGGTGGCTACTACCACGTCTTTCGTCCCACGGACCCCGACGTCGTCGCCGACGAGATGCAGCGCATGCTGAACGACTGGTACGCGAAGATGGGCCAGCTCATCGGCGAGTTCCGCGAGAAGTACG
>CAZJHA010000079.1:0-2485 GCA_964545755.1 uncultured Halobacteriales archaeon
AGGTCGCCGACGTGCTGCTCGAAGCAGAAAATCCGATCCTCTACGCCGGGCAGGGTGTCCACTACGCGAAGGCGTGGGAGCCGCTCAAGGCGCTCGCGGAGACGCTCGAAGTGCCGGTTGCGACGAGCCTCAACGGCAAGAGCGCCTTCCCGGAGGACCACCCGCTCTCGCTCGGTGCCGGCAGCAAGAGTGAGCCCGGCCAACTCCACCACTTCCTCGAAGAGTGTGACGTCATCTTCGGCATCGGCTGTAGCTTCACCGATACCGCCTACGGCATCACCGTCCCCGACGACAAGACGGTCATCCACTCGACGCTCGACGCGGGCGACATCGACAAGGACGTCGCCTCGGAATACTCGCTCGTCGGCGACGCGAAACTGACGCTCGAATCGGTGCAGGACGCGGTCGAGAGCCGCCTCGACGGACCGCGCGGTCGCCGCGAGGACGTCGTTCGGGAGATCGAGTCGGTTCACGAGGAGTGGCTGGAGGAGTGGCGGCCGAAGCTCACCTCCGACGAGACACCCATCAACCCCTACCGGGTGGTCCATGAGTTCGACAAGGCACTCGACAAGGAGGAGTCCATCGTGACCCACGACGCCGGCAACGCGCGCGACTTCATGGCCCCGTTCTTCGAGGTCACGGAGCCGCTCTCCTATGTCGGCTGGGGGAAGACGACCCAGCTCGGTTACGGGCTCGGTCTCATGATGGGCGCGAAGCTCATCCGCCCGGAGAAGACCTGCGTCCACATCATGGGCGACGGCGCCATCGGGATGACCGGCATGGACTTCGAGACCGCCGCCCGCGAGGACATTCCCATCATAGAGGTCGTGCTCAACAACTTCGAGATGGCGTCGTACGACACGCCCTTCTCGGGCCACTACGCCGACTTCGCCGAGTCGATGGGCGGCTACGGCGAGCGCATCGAACAGCCCGAGGAAATCAGCGACGCCATCGAGCGCGGCGTCCAGAAGACCGAGGAAGGCACGCCGGTCCTCCTCGAATTCCTCACCGCCAAAGAGACCGACAAGTCCATCTTCTGAGGTCCAACTCCCTCTCGTCGATTCGCCCGTTCGGCGTTTGGCCCTCGCCATCCAACCAACCGAGGGCGAGGCCGGGCGACCGCTTGGTCGTCGCCGACCCATTATTTTTATAGGCTGGGATAGAACGGACGGCATGGTGGACAGCAGCCACGGTGTCCCGGCTCCCCGGTGGGGTGGTCCGACACGGTGCCCGTTCTGTGGGTACGAACTCGACAATGGCGGCGAGGCGTTCATTCGGCATGTGGACGCGAGCGAGGAGTGTCACGAGGGTTTCGAGCGCTGGCGAGCCAACGTCGCGGACGACATGAGGGGAGAATGGAGCGGATAGCACACGGGTTCGAGGGTGACTGCCGATGATACGAAACCGGGAGGAACTCGCGAAGACAGGCGCTCACGAGACCGCCCTCGACTGCATCGAGGCGGGCATCGAGGCGGCACAGCCGACGCGCGTGATGAACGAGGCGCTCGAACTCGATGGGAGGGAGCTGACGGTCGGCGATGCGACCGTCGACCTCGACGGGTATGACGAAGTCGTTGTCGTCGGCGGCGGGAAGGCTGCCGCGCAGATGGCGACCGTCATCGAGGACGTGCTGGGCGAGTGGCTCACCGACGGCGTCGTCGTCACGAACGACCCACAGGAGACGAGTCACATCAGGGTCGTCGAAGGCTCGCACCCGACGCCGAACGAGGCCGGCGAGGCGGGCGCGCGGCGCGTGCTCTCGCTCGCCGACGACGCCAGTGCGGGGACGCTCGTGCTGTGTCTGATCTCGGGAGGTGGCAGCGCCCTGCTGCCGGCTCCCGTCGATGGGGTCAGCCTCGCGGAGCTGCAGTCCCTGACCGACGACCTGCTTTCGAGCGGGGCGACGATCCACGAGATCAACACCGTGCGGAAACATCTCTCGGCCATCAAGGGCGGGCAACTCGCCGCAGCGGCAGCGCCGGCGACCGTTCACAGCCTCCTCGTCAGCGACGTCGTCGGCGACGACCCCAGCGTCATCGCCAGCGGGCCGACCGTCCCGGACGAATCGACGTACGCCGACGCGCTCGCCGTTCTCGAACGATACGACATACAGCCCTCGACGGCGGTCGAAGAGCATCTCGAAGAGGGTGTTGCGGGCGAGCGACCCGAAACCCCCACTGCCGGCGATTCGGTGTTCGAACGAACCCGGCTGAACGTGCTCACCAACGGGTTCACCGCGCTGGCGGCAGCACGGACCGTCGCCGAAGAGCGAGACTACACGCCGGTCATCCTCTCCTCCCGAATCGAGGGTGAAGCGCGGGAGGCGGCGAAGACCCACGTCGCCATCGCCGAGGAAGCGCGTGCGAGCGCCAACCCCGTTTCGCCGCCGGCGGTGTTCCTCTCCGGTGGCGAGACGACGGTGACGCTACGAGGAGACGGAACCGGCGGTCCCAATCAGGAGTTCGTCCTCAGCGGTGCGCTGACC
>CAZJHA010000079.1:2585-8879 GCA_964545755.1 uncultured Halobacteriales archaeon
CTCGACGACCGTCGGCAGGCACGGACGGCGCTGGCGACGAACGACGTCTCTCCGTACCTCGCCGAACGGGGAGCGGCAATCGAGACCGGGAAGACGGGAACGAACGTCAACGACCTGCGCGTACTGGTGGTCGACGATACCGACTCGCGGTAGACCACGTGGTCGCTCGAATACCGTTCTTTGCAGTGAAATGTCGACTGTGTAGTCGAGAACGGGCGTTTACCTGATTATCGTGTAATTCACCGCGGAGGCGACGGGCGAGTGGCTTGTGTTTCGAATCGCCGTCGATATCGAACAAACGAGTGCTCGGCGTGCTATTCGTATGCGACGTTGAGTTCGATGACGTTTTGCGTGTCGAGGAGGAGTTCTGGCAGCTCTTCTTCGAGCGTTTCGTCCTTCAGCCGACTCCGTGGGCCGGAGACGCTGATGGCACCGAGGGGCGTGCCGTTCGGGCCCGTAATCGCCGTCGCAACACAGCAGAGTCCCTGTAGCCGCTCTTCGCGGTCGACCGCCCAGCCCTGTTCGGCGATGGCGTCGAGGTCCTCGAACAGGACTTCGCGGTCGGTTATCGTGTGCTCGGTCATCTTCGGGAGACCATGGCGGTCGATGATTGCCGAGACCCGCCGTTCCGGAAGACAGGCAAGGATCGCTTTGCCCATCGCCGTCGTGTGGAGGTAGACCTCCCGACCGGCGTGCGTATCGAGGTTCACCGCGCGGCTACTGTCGGCTCTGTAGAGGAAGACGCCGCGACCGTGCTCTTCGACCAGCAGGTTCGCCATCTCGCCGGATTCCTCGGCCAGCCGCTGGATCTCCGGCTTCGCCGTTTCGTAGATCCGTCGCCGTCGCCGGGCACCCACCCCGAGACCAAGAAATCGCAGTCCGACGTAGTAGACATCACCGTCGCCTTTGAGCACGTACCGCTCCGCTTCGAGCGTCCTGAGGTGTTTGTAGACGGTACTCTTCGAGAGTCCCAACTGGTCTGCGATCTCCGTGATACCGGCCCCGTTGTGCTCGTGGAGGAACTCAACGATTCTGAGTGATTTCGTCGTCGTCTTCACGGCCGTTTCGTCCTTCAACCCTGATGGTTCCATATTGGAGAACGTATACGTCACAACGTAAAACGATTGTTCTTTCCCGGGGAGTGGGTCGAGAACGGCCAGCGTGGACGTGGAATCGTCGTCCCACGAGCCCCGTGTCGCGGAATCGGCACAAACCGTACCAGCAGCGATGGAGTTCTGTTCGAACGAGATACGATAGCATTTCGAAATATGAAATGCCTGTTTCTATCATCCGGGCTACCGCGTCGGTTTCGGATGTTCGGCGGTTTCGAATCGGATGCAAGCGACGGCGCGATCTCGGTGGCCGAAGGCGAATACGGTGTGGGCGAACGGAGTGTTTTTATCAGTAGCCGCTGTAAGGTTGTCGATGGCCGAATCGAACGAATCCGACAGCGACGGTAGTACAAACCCCGGCTCGAACAGTAAGGTCGCGAAAGTGATTCGTCGACGCGGTCTCGACGGTCTGGGCGATGAACTCGTCGAACACTGGACGGGAGAGGGGACCGAGCGGATGAGTCTCCGGGAACTCGCCGACTATTTCAATCGAGAGCTGCTCGCACAGACATTGCGGGATGCGTCCATGAACACGCTCGATGGGGAGCCGGCGAACATCTACCGGCTGTTGACCGACGATAGCGTGAGCAGTGGTGTCGCCGTCCAGGCCACGAACCGTCTCGAACAGCACGGCATCGATGTCGAGCGGCTCACGGCGGAGTTCGTCTCGCGACAAGCCATCCACACCTACCTGACGAAATACCGGGACGTGAGCCATTCCTCGGCCGACGGCGACCCAGTCGAGACGGAGACCACGAACGTCCAGCGGCTCAAACGGCGGATGACGACCATTATCGAAAGCAAAATCGAACGACTGCGGAACACCGACCGAATCACGCTCGGCGAGTTCAACGTGCTGATAGACGTTCGCATCCTCTGTGAGGACTGTGGAGCCCAATACCAAGCGACCGAGCTACTGGAACGGGGAGCCTGCCGGTGTCCACAGGAATCGCCCTGAGTCTGCTATGACACCAGTGTTTTTGTCATACATTTCGGGAAGCTCGTTCGCAACGTCGCCGATAGCCGGCTCGCCGTCATACACCGAAAAACGGCTTCGAGTCGGCATCGGTTGTGGCAGACGGTCCCGTTTCGGGCTCCGAGTCGCGGTCTCGCCGACCGTAATCGCGCCAACGGGGACGAAAACTTTTGAAAGAAGAAGCACGAGACATCGATAGATGGACCGCTCGCGCCGAACGGAAATCGAACGGCACCTCCCGGAAGCGGAGATCGACGAACTGCTCCGAGAGACCGAAGACGACCGCCGTCTTCGACGGATCGGCTTCGTCAAAAATCTCTATCGGGGAGACACGATTTCGGAAGCTGCCGGTCGAGAAGGGCGCTCACCGGCAACCGGAACACGCTGGGCGAGGGCTTGGAACGAGGGTGGCTTCGACGAACTCATGCCGAACTTCGGCGGCGGCAGACCCCCGAAACTCGACGAGGACGAACGGGACGAACTGGTCGAGCTGCTTCGTGACGACCAACCCTGGAAGTCGGAGGCTGTCCGTCGGCTCCTCAAAGAGGAGTTCGATGTCGAGTACCATCCGAACTATCTCGGTACGTTCCTCCGGAATCTCGGTCTCTCCTACGTCGACTCGTCGACGGCGCGTCCACATCAGCCGGAGACGGTCGGAGAGCGCGTCGGGAGTGGACGATCATCCAACGAACGTAGGAGCGAAAGCGGGGGCTGGGTCGTCGATGAGGACGACCCGACCGACAGCTGAACCGGCCGCGGCCGTGATGGGCGAACGATGCCGCATTTTCGGGATTGTCTTAGCTGTGGCTCACGCACCGGCGATTCGTCGTCGCGTCTGACAACACGATGGCCCTGCCCTCGTGTTGAGTGGGTCGCTCGTCATAGCGAGTGCGACCTCGTTCCGTCGGTGGCAGCCATCCCGGCGTTCTTTGGTACGGCACCCGATCCGCTGCCGTATCGGCCGCGAGCGATACCGACATCACATCGTTCTATTCCGAAGAGCCAGCGGGCGGAGCGTCGCTGTATGGGCGTGTTCGTAGTCACTTTTTTGTATACAGGCCCGAAACGAGGTGTGATGAGAACTGAAGGGTTCGTTCGGGAGGACATCCGGGTGCACGTCGCGAACATCGGCGGTATCGACCGGACGGAGATCGAAGTCTCGCCGGGTGTCACCGTCCTCGCGGGTCGCAACGCCACCAATCGCACGTCGCTGCTTCAGGCGGTGATGGCCGCACTCGGTAGCGACAGCGTCTCGCTCAAAGGCGATGCCGACGAGGGGCACGTCGAACTCACCATCGGCGACAGCACCTACACGCGCACGCTCACCCGTGAGAGCGACACCATCACCACCAGCGGCGACCCCTATCTCGACGACGCCACCGTCGCCGACCTCTTTGCATTTCTCCTCGAATCCAACGACGCCCGGCGCGCGGTCGCCCGCAGCGAGGACCTCCGCGATCTCATCATGCGCCCCATCGATACCGACGCCATCCGCGCCGAGATCGGTGAACTGGAGGACGAACGCCGGCGACTCGACGACCGTCTCGACGACCTCGACGCGCTCGAAAGCGACCTTCCCGACCTCGAAGCCGAACGCAAACGCCTCGACGCCCAGATTGCCGACAAACGCGACGAACTCGAAGAGAAAGAATCCGAACTCGACGCCGCCGACCGCGACGTCGACGAGACCCGCGAGGAGAAAGCCGAACTCGAAGACACGCTCGACGAACTCCGCCGGACGCGCTCGGACCTCGAGGACGTCCGGTACAGTATCGACACCCACGAAGAGAGTATCGCCGCTCTCCGCGACGAACGCGCCGACCTCGAAGCCGACTACGACGAACTTCCCGACGCGCCCGCCGGCGAGCGGAGCGAACTCGACCACGACATCGAACGGCTCCGCGAGCGCGAAAGCGATCTCGAAAGCGAACTCTCCGAACTCCAGAGCATCATCGGGTTCAACGAGGACATGCTCGACGGCGAGGAACTCGGTCGTCTCGATGGTCTCAACGAGACACGAGGCGAGTCGGACGGCTCAGTGACCGACCAGTTGGTCGCCGACGAAACCGTCACGTGCTGGACCTGTGGGAGCGATGTCGACACCGACCAGATCGAGGCCACGCTCGACCGCCTGCGCGACCTCCGCCAGGAAACCCTCAGCGAGGTCAACGCCGTCCGTGAGGAACTCGACGACCTCGTCGCCGAACGGAGCGCGCTTGAGGAAAAACAACAGCAGCGCGAGCAACTCGAACACCGACTCGACCGGATCGAGGACGAACTCGACGACCACGAAGCCACCCTAGAGAACCTCGCTGACGAGCGCGACGCGCTGACCGATGCAATCGAGGAGCTCGAAGCCGCCGTCGAACAGCGCGAAAGCGACGAGTACACCGAACTGCTCGACCTGCACAAGGAAGCCAACCAGCTCGAATTCGAACTCGGTCGGCTCGAAAGCGACCGCGAGGAGGTCGCCGAGGAGATCGCCGACATCGAAGAGCGACTCGAAGAGCGCGACGAACTCGAAGACCAACGCGGCGAGATTCAACGCGACCTCGAAGACCTCCGGACGCGCATCGAGCGCATCGAAACCGAAGCCATCGAGGAGTTCAACGGCCATATGGAGACCGTCCTGGGACTGCTCGACTACGGGAACATCGAACGCATCTGGATCGAACGCACCGAAGAGACCGTGCGCGAGGGTCGCCGGAAGGTCGACAAAAGCGTCTTCGAACTGCACGTCGTGCGCACCACCCAGTCAGGGACGGCCTACGAGGACACCATCGACCACCTCTCCGAAAGCGAACGCGAGGTCACGGGATTGGTGTTCGCGCTCGCGGGCTATTTGGTGCACGACCTCCACGAAACCGTACCGGTGATGCTCTTGGACTCCCTCGAGGCGGTCGACTCCGAACGCATCGCCACGCTCGTCGAGTACTTCGCCGAATACGCCGACTATCTCGCGGTCGCACTGCTGCCCGAAGATGCTGCTGCGCTCGACGATGACTACGAGCGCGTGACCGAGATCTGACCCTCATCGACTGTCCCGTCGCATCTCCACCTCGGCCCACCAAACCGAAGAGGGTTACGATATAAATAATTGTACTATTCATTCTCTCAACAACCATTGTTTGAGAGAGGGTTACGGGTTGAACGTCGAATAGCGAAGCAGCACGGGCCCGTGTTCGAATTGCCAGTTCATCCATATTTCAGAGCGACGGGCATCAATGGCTTTCCGGTGCTGACGGCTTTCATCGAGCAGCTGATGGAGGTATCCAAAACGAGTCGATGACGTCACATCTCGTTTCAGGGGATTCGAGCGATCTCGGACGACCGCTCCGCTGCGTCGCACCGCAGCTCGGCCGGTAGCTGTGCAGTATCGAGCAGCTAGTCGCGCTGCGAGGCGTTGACTTCGAGACCACTCTGGCAGGAACCATCCGATTCCCCCGTCGATTGGCCGCTGCTCGAACCAGTCGAGCCACGAGGAGGTCGTCATGCACGAGTCCCCACTTGCCGACGTTCGATGCGGACGGAATCGCCCACATGCGAGACCATCAGTCCTTCGTTGCCTTCGCAGCGGGGCTATAACGAGAGGGGTTCACGGGTTCTCCATCCGCCCGGCGCATATCCCAGCTCTGGAGAACGGCAACGAAAATATAACTACTTCTATCCGGTAGTTGGTTCGACACCGGGGACTTTCCTCCGTTCTGACCGGCATCACTGACTCGACCGAAGCAGTGGGGTTCGGCCGCCATCGTTGTTAAACTACTAACAGATATTATCAATTGCGGCTAGATCAGCGCGCGTTTCTGGCAGGAGGGTTAATACATTCACGCAACCGACTCCCGACCAGTGACCGAATCGGACGAGAGTGAGGCGGGAAAGGAAACGGACCACGCACACGAGGACTCGACGCGCGTCGACAGCCGGACGGTTCAGCTGACTGTCCCGGGGATGGACTGTCCGTCCTGCGCCACCAAAGTCGGCAATGCACTCGATGGCGTTGACGGTATCGTGGAGTACGACCTCCAGCCGACGACCGGGGCGGCCGACGTGACCTACAATGGAGCGGTGACCGACCGCTCGGCGCTCGTCGGTGCCATCGACGGTGCCGGATACGAGGTGCGGACGAGCACGGGGACCGACGAAACGGTCACTGACGGCCGCTCCAGCGTCTGGCGAAGTGCGCGTGCCAGCAAAACGTGGGTC
>CAZJHA010000080.1:0-8843 GCA_964545755.1 uncultured Halobacteriales archaeon
CTCGACGGTCGTGCTCGGTCTCGGGTTTCTCGCGCTGTTCACCGGCTTCACGCCGATACCGTTCTGGCTCATCTGGGTCATCGGATTCAGCGTGATAGTGCCGCTCGTGGCCATTCTCGCCGGCGAGGAGGAAGCCGAGGACGACTGGATGGGCGAGTGGGCCGACTGGTTCGACTGGTCAGGGCGTCGCGAGCACCGACACGACGGACAGTCCGAGCGGCGAGGAAACGGGGACGATTCGACCGCCGACGCGCTCGAAACCCTCCGCAACCGCTACGCGCGCGGTGACCTCACGGACGAACAGTTCGAGCGCAAACTCGACGCGCTGTTCGAAACAGACAGCCCGGAAAACGCCGCCGAATGGCGTACCCGCGAGCGCGAGCGGAGCGAAGAGGAGTTGTGAGCTACCTCCCCACAACCGTCTCGACCACCCATCCCGCGCGCTGGGCGATGCGGCGGACGGTTTCGAGGCGTGAGTCCCCCCGAATCGGCGAGTTGAGTGACTGGCGAAGCAACCAAGAAAGCGATTTCCCGTCGAGTCGCCACCAGCGCACGTCCGCCCGCCCGAGCAGATAGGATTTCTCGATATAGTCGGGCAGCGACTCGACGTAGGTGTGCTCGACGAGCAGTTCGGGCACGTACTGGATGTCGTAGTGTTGGACGATGCGCTCGGCGAGTTCACTCTCCTCGTGGCCCCAGCCGAACGTCTCCTCGTCGAACCCACCAACCGTTTCGATGACTTCTCGTCGGATGGCCATGTTACAGCCCGGCAGCATGTCGGTGGGCTTGGTCGCCTCACCTTGGTCGTACCACGGCAGTTCGAGGTCGGCGAACGGTGCGTCGTCGGGCTGGCGCACGCGACCGGCGACGGCGGGATAGGCATCGAGCGCGACGCTCGCCGTCCGGAGATACCCCTCACAGGGTATCGAGTCGTCGTCGAGGAAGACCAGTTTCTCGCCGCGCGCCCGCTCGATACCGACGTTGCGCGCGTGGGCCGCGCCCGCCTCGCGGCGGACGAGCACCTCGTAGTCGTCGAAGCCGTCGCGTGCGAGGCGCTCGGCCGGCTCGATTGTCGCCCCGTCGGGCAGCGTCGTCGGGACGATGACGCTCACCTCGACCATTACGCACGGGTTCGTGAGCCACCGGAAAGCCCTTCCGAGTCGCCCGCGCCGCGACGGTGGGAAACTCTCGCGTAGGCGGCCCGGTCAGCAACACTTAATGTATCGGCTGGCGTTCGTTGTGCCAATGGCCGGACAGGTCATCGCGGCGGTTCCGATGGTGCTGTCGGTTATCCTGTGGTTCGTCGTTCTCTTCTCGGTCTGTTCGGTCGCCTACTGGACGTACCTGATGGTCGTCGTCGGCCGAGGTTACCAGTCGCCGCCGCCAGAATACGGCCCTTCAGCCGTACAGGTGCGGATTTTGACCGTGGATTCGGCGGCCATCGTCCAGGAGAGCGTCGACGCCATCCCCGATTCCATCACCGACCGCCACGTCATCGCCGAGGAGCCGATGGACATCGCGGGCGCGACCGTCCACGTCGTCCCCGAGGCCTTCGAGTGCGAGGCCATCCGGAAGGGCCGTGCGCTCGAATGGGCGCGCCGGAACGTCCCCTGCGAGCGCGAGTACGTGCTCTATCTCGACGAGGACAGCATCATGACCGACTTCGGAGGGATACCCGACGCCGACGTCGTGCAGTACAGGGAGCGGCCACGGCGCAGCGGGTCGTGGCTCACGTATCTCGCCGAGATCTTCCGTATGGGATTTCAGGTCGAACAGCGCGCCTTTCCGTCGCTGTCGGTGCCGCTGTACGCGTGGGGTGGCGGCATCGCCATCAGGAACGACCTCGAAGAGCGTATCACGTGGGAGACGCCGACGATGATCGAAGACACCACCTTCGTCTGGAACGCGGCCGCCGCCGGCGGTGTGGACTTCGAACTCGCCGAGGCCAAATTCGACACGCAGGCCCCGCCGACGGTCCGCGCGATGGTCAGCCAGCGCAGTCGCTGGCTCGCCGGCTCCCAACAGGAGAGCGGGCTGCTCGCACCGGCCTATCGGCTGCTGACGACCGTCCGCAATCTCGCGTGGGCGCTCTCGCCGGCGGTCCCCTTCCTCACGCTCGTCCCGCTGTTCGTGCCCGGTACCATCGCCTTCGAGACGGTGTTTCAGGTCGTTTCGGTACTCGTGTTCAGTTTCGTGCTCGTCTGGTCGGTACTCGGCGTGCGCTACTACGACGAATCGTGGCTCGTCGGCGCGGTGCTCGTCGTGCTCTCGCCGATAGTCAGCCTGCTGCACTCCTTCGGCGCGTTCGTCGGTCTCGTCTCCCCGCCGACGGACTTTTCAGTGACACGAAAGGTGAATCCGGAGCTCGTCGAGCGCACCGAACGCGAAGCCGAGGGCGACTGAAACGTTCGTCGGAGGCCACCAGTATATCACAATGTTTAACCGAAGCGCAGGCAATCGCCAACGCACTAGATGAATCGTCGGACGTTCCTCCGCACGGCAGGGGTGGTCGGCATCGCCGGCGCGAGCGGCTGTTCGCTGCCGTTCGATTCGGTCTCGCTACCGAACGCGAGCAGCGGCAACGGCTCGAACGGCTCCGAGGAGACGCCGACGCCCGAGCCGACGCCGACACCCGAACCACCGGAGACTCGTTCGGGGGCGGCGCTGACGGGTGTCTATGCCGGCGGCGACGGTCTCGTGGCAAACCTCAAGAGCTGCAGCAACTGGCTCGGCCAGAAGCCGGCGGTCGCGCTCGTTTTCGTCGATGCGTTTGGGCCGGCAAGCGCGAAACGCGGGTTCGTCGAGGGTATCCTGACGGACATTTGGAACGCGGGCCACGTCCCGCTGATCTCGTGGCAGCCGTTCGAACGAAAGAAGAACCAAACCAGCGAGACCATCGAACGCGCCATCGCAGACGGCCAGTACGACGACCAGCTCGACGAGTGGGCGAGCCTGCTCGAAGGCTGGGCGCGCCCGCGCGGCGGCGAGACGCGCGGTCGACGGTTTTACTTTCGGCCGGCCCACGAGATGAACGGCAACTGGTTCCCGTGGAGTGCGGTGGATTCGACCCGGATTGACGCCACCACGGACCGACCGGGCACGCCAGAGGACTACATCGAGATGTGGCGACGGCTCCATGAGGCGTTTTCGACAACTGCACTCGACGACTCGGACATCCAGTGGATGTGGTCGCCGAACGCCGACGAGATCGGTGGTATCCGTACCGAGCGGTACTATCCGGGCGACGAGTACGTCGACTGGGTCGGACTGGACGGCTTCAACTTCGGCGAGGGACAGGAGTATCAGACCGGACGGTCGAGCTGGCGCTCGCCCGAAACGGTGTTCGACCCGATGCTGACTCGTATGCGCGAGCTGACCGACAAACCGGTGGCGCTCGCGGAGTTCGCCTCCTCGTCGGCGATGTACACCGGCAGCAAGATCGAGTACCGACCGCAGAAGAAGGCCCAATGGATTCGGGACGTGTTCACCTACGTCGCCGAGAACGACATCAAGATGACCTGTTGGTTCAACGTCGACAAGACGGGCCAAGACGAGAGCGACTGGGCGGTCTTCGGCGGTGCACGCGGCACGTCACAGGCCACCATCGACGGCACGCAGTATCCGGCCTACGGGAGCTACAAGCAAACCGTGTCCGGAGAACAGTATCTCGCCGCACTGCCGGACTACCCGCCGCTTCTGACCGACGCGGAGTTCACCGGGAAGTTCTAACGGCCGCGGAAGGCCGCATCGTCGATGGGCGAAGTGGTCCGGCCGCGCTCGGCCATCGCCTCGCGGTAGGCCCGGTAGCACGCATACCCATCCGTGCTGTCGGTGCCGTTTCGACCGCCGAAGACCGCCCAGTCGGTCTCCTTGTCCTCGTTGAACCAACAGCACAACCGTACCCGGTCGTCGAAGTAGTCGACGGCCTCGCGCAGCCAGTCGGCCTTCCGTGCTGGGTCCGAACCATCGGCCGTCAGCGACGAACAGCCGACCTCGGGCACGCAGAGCGGTTTGTCGAAGCGTTGCAGCCGCGCGAACATGTCGTCGAACACCGTTTCGGGCGAGCGCCAGTCCGACCAGTCCTGACTCCTCCCCCAGTTGAACCCATCGACGCCCACCCAGTCAACGTACCCGTCGCCGGGGTAGCACGCTTCGGCGCTGTAGGTCCCAACGTCGTTGTGGTTGACACACCATATCCACTGGCACTGCTCGGAGCCGATTCCCGCGCGGGCGAACGCGTCGTGGACGTGTCGCCACATCCCGACGTACTCGGCGGGCGTCGAATCGCCGACCGTCGGACTCCACGGATACCAGTCGCCGTTCATCTCGTGGGCGAAGCGGAGGTACAGCCGGCGGTCGTCGGCGGTTCCCTTCCTATCAGAGCCGGGCAGCCAGTCTGCCAGTCGGCTCGCCCACTCGTCGAGATAGGCGTCGAAGTCGCCGGCGGCGATACGGCAAGCGATGTCGGGGTCGGTCTCGGCGGCGAGATACGGCTCCCACGTGACCAGCGGCACGCGCCCGGCGTTTCGGATGCGAGGGAGGAGGCGCTCGAACAGGTCGTCCATGTTGTCCCGACGCCACGGCGTGAACACCGTCTGGACGGCGTGGCGCATACCGAGCCAGCGTTCCATCGCATCGATGGCGTCCATCCGGTCGGAATCGACGTAGACGCCCGACAGCGGCGGGTTCATCGCCCACCCGTGCGCCGTCCGAGGTCCGGGTATCGGCTGTGGGAAGGGCGCTCGCCGGCCATATCGTCGTGTTTTTATTTGCGGCACGCATGAAGCTGCTGATTACACTCGTCCGTCGTGTCGAGGAATAAATGAACACGCCCTACCGGAACAGCGTCCTCCTGGTCGCCCTGCTCGTAGCGATAGCGCTCGCGCCCGGTACTGCCGTCGGCGTCGTCTCCCAGCCGGCGGGCGGCGACGGTTTCGCCCAGCAGGAAGGAACGAATACGAGCGCGAACGCCTCGATAGCGCTCTCGAATCAGACGCGCACCGGCCGGTCAGTGTTTGTGGACGAGACGACACTGCCGGAAGGCGGGTTCGTCGTGCTTTCGGAAGTTGGACCCAACGGCAGCGTCGTCGGCGTGAGCCTGCCGCTTGCGCCCGGTACCCACGAGGGGAAGGTGACGCTGCGCGGCGTCCCCGGTAGCGATCTGAACCGCACCCAGCTCGGCGCGAACACCACACTCGTCGCCACGCTGCACCGGGATTCGAACGACAACAGCCGCTTTGACGGACTGCTCGAATCGGGGACCGACGAGCCATACATGAAAAACGCCAGCCCAGTCGCCGACCGCGCGACCGTCACGATAGCCGACGGCGAGCGCCCGACGAACGCCTCGGTGGCGCTCTCGAATGGGACCACGAACGGAACCACAGTCACCGTGGACCGAGCGACGCTCACCGAAGGTGGCTACGTCGCCATCCACGAAGGGGGCTACAACGGCTCGAACGCGACCGAGACGCTGGTCGGCGCGACCGACTACCTCGACGCCGGCAGCTACGCGAACGTCACCGTGACGCTCGGAACGAACGACTCGGCGCTGACCGATTCCGGGCGCATCAGTGCGGTCGTCTACGAGGACACCGACGGCGACCGCGCGTTCCAGTACGCGCCGTCGGGTGGCGTCGAGGATCAGCCGGCGCTCGAAAGCGGCACGGCGGTGGCCGATACGGCATCGCTCACCGTCGAGCGCCCGTCGACGCCCACACCGACGCCGACCGCGACCGACACGCCGACGGACACGCCCACGTCGGCATCAATAGACACGCCGACACCGCAACAGGGCGTGGGCGACGAAAGCACGCCCTACGGCGGCGAGAGCAGCGGGCGCGAGGGTATCCTCGAAAACCCGCTCTTCCCGGTTCTCGTGGGCGTGTTTGCGCTCTTTGCCGTGCTCGCGGCCGTCGGGCGCTAACACCGAATCGACCGATTCATCCTTCTTGCGGGCGAACGGCCGACAATGGACGGGCCGCTGTGGACCGACGAACACGCGCCAGCGCTCGCGGACCTCCCGCAATCCACCGTGCGCGAGTCGCTCGACCGGGCCATCGAGGAGCCACTGAACCTCATCCTGCACGGGCCGCCGGGAGCCGGCAAGACAGCCGCCGTGCGCGCGCTCGCCGACGAAATCCACACCGACCCCGACAACGACCTCGTGGAACTCAACGTCGCCGATTTCTTCGACCGAACGAAAAAGGAGGTGAGCAAGGACCCCCGGTTTTCGTCGTTCATCACACCCAAACGCCGGCGGAACGCCTCGAAGGCCGACCTCATCAAGCACGTTCTCGGTGAGTCGGCGGGCTACGCACCCGTCTCGGGCGAATACAAAACTGTGCTGCTCGACAACGCCGAGGCCATTCGCGAGGACTTCCAGCAGGCGCTCCGCCGGGTGATGGAGCGCCATCACAGAACCACGCAGTTCGTCATCACGACGCGCCAGCCCTCGAAGCTCATCCCGCCGATTCGCTCGCGGTGCTTTTCCATCGCCGTGCGCGCACCGACGACCGACGAGATAGCCCACGTCCTCGAAGGAATCGTCACCGAGGAGGACGTCGCCTACGACGTGGATGGGGTGGAGTACGTCGCGGGCTACGCCGACGGCGACCTGCGGCAAGCGATTCTTGGCGCACAGACCACTGCCGAGAGCGAGGGCAAAATCACGATGGACGCCGCCTACGAGGCCCTCGGCGCGGTCGGCAACGACGAGCGCATCGAGGGGATGATTACCGCCGCCGAGCGCGGCGATTTTCAAGAGGCCAGAACAACCCTCGACGACCTGCTCGTCGAGGAAGGCTTGGACGGCGGGGAGGTGCTCGACGACGTGCTCCGGGTCGCGCGCTCGCGGTCGGTCGGTTCGCCGCCGGCCGAACTCCACCGGCTGGCCGGCGACATCGACATGGACCTCGCCGAGGGGACCAACGACCGGCTGCATCTCTCGCATCTGCTGGCCGAACTCGACCGGTGAATCGCGCCTGATGAACGACCAAGAATACATGGGAGTATATTTATTCTGTAGCGAGCGCACTACCGCACAGTACAATGGCACTCTTACTGCCGAGCGAGGCCGACGAGTGGATCGCGGCGTGGTGCGAGCAGTTGAACGAAAACGAGGATTTCGAGCAGGCAGCCTCGGGCTGGGGCGTTGATTTCAACGGTGCGTTTCTGTTCGAAATCCAGCCCGACGAGACGTACGACGGTGAGACGCTGTACTTCTTCGTCGACCTCGTCGACGGAAAGTGTACGCGCGCACGGCAGATCGGTGCGCCCACCTCGGAGAACTTCGGGTTCAGATACTACGGTCCGGCAACCCACTGGAAACACCTCATTCAAGGCGAGGTCGATGCCGTCGAGGGGCGACGCGAAGAGAAGTTCGAGCTCGACGGCGATATCCAGAAGGTCCTCCAGTATAGCGAGGCGATTCAGGTCATGACCGAAAACGCACAGTATATCGATACCGAGTTCGAATACTGAGTCGAAAGGACCGGCTCGCTCACACGACTACTGATGTTTCCGGTCGAGCACCGCGATGTGGCGCGTCAATGATCGATGGACGCGGCGCTCGAAGGTGGTTTCAACTGTCCACCCCGCAGCGCGCGCCGCATCGGTCCACGGACGGTCGCCGACGACCACGGTTCTGGAGGCGACCCGATTGGCTTCGACGAGCGCGCCCGTCACTACCGCTTGCAGGTCGCCTTCGATTTTCGACTGGCGGCCGTAGGGTGCGTCGAAGACGACCCCATCCACGGAGCTATCGGCCAACGGGAGGCGGGTCGCATCTGCCTGTGCGGTAGCGAAACCCGTATCGAGATAGTGGCCGAGATTCGTCGCCGCACCACGAGCCATCTTCGATTGGGCGTCGAACCCCAGCACCCGAGCGCCGACCAATCCGGCTTCGACGAGAATACCTCCAGTACCACACATCGGGTCCACGACGGTCACTCCGAGCCGTGCGCCGGCGATGTTGGCGAGTGCGCGCGCGAGCAGCGGACTCATCGACCCCGGCTGGAAGAACGGCTTCTCGGTGGGTGCGCGTGCCCCGAACCCGCGTTCGCTCTCGCTGGCGAGCCAGCCCAAGATGCAGGAATCGTCCGCGAACAGCGCTCGCAGTTCGTGGTCGGGGCCGTCGAGGTCTATGGCATACCCGTGATCGGTGAGTACGTCCCCGAGGCGGCACTCGGCGCGCTGGGTGTCGATATCGGCCGTCCGGCGCACGTCGCGTGCACGAACCGCGACCGTTCCCTCGCGGTCGAGCGGGGCGGCTTCGAGAATCGTGCGGGCGCTCTCGACGCTCGCCGCACCCTGCCCGACCACCTCGCTCGCCCGGAGTGTGTACGCGAGCGTTCCGACGCGGTCGTCGACCGCACGGGCAAGCGCTAGACCGGACGCGAGCGGTTCGATGCCCTCGGCGGCGCTCGCGGCCTCGCATGCGGCGAAGCCATCGTCCTCGCCGCCGAGTTCGAGCACGTACACGTCCGTTCGTCCGCGAGCACGGACATGTCGCTGTCGGTCATCGGTAGAAGAAGTCGGTTTTCGTACCTATCAGATGAGAGCATCAACCTTTATAAGTCTTAAATACGAGTTTTAAGACGAGTCATGTCTGCCCAGGACCCGAAGGAGACAATCAACATCGAAAACGTCGTCGCCTCTACCGGCATCGGTCAGGAACTCGACCTCCAGAGCGTGGCGATGGACTTGGAGGGCGCGGACTACGACCCCGAACAGTTCCCGGGACTGGTCTATCGGACGCAGGAGCCGAAATCCGCCGCGCTGATATTTCGCTCGGGCAAGATCGTCTGCACCGGCGCGAAGAGCACCGCCGACGTCCACGAGAG
>CAZJHA010000081.1:0-8786 GCA_964545755.1 uncultured Halobacteriales archaeon
ACGACGGCTGGGTCGGCAAGGGACTGACGACCCACTGGTTCGACTGGGTCGTCGGGGTCTACGACGACGAGACGGTGGCGAACATCAACCCCGAAGTCAAGCACATGGACCCCTACGTCGGCCAGAACTCCGCGGTGCGCTTCGACAAACCCGGTGTCGGCGGGCTGGAGGACATCGGGATGACTCCGGGGCTGGTCTCGTATGCGGACTACCTGTTCAGCGAAGCGGGCTATAGCTTCGACACGCCGGTTGCCGAAGGCGAGCCATGGGATACCCGGGGCTACGTCGTCGGCGAGGAGCTGAAACGACGGATGTCGAACTACAGACAGACCAAGGCGTTGCTGGTGCTCACCGACGACCTGCCACACCAGCACAACGGCGTCTCCCTCGATGGCACCTTCTCCGACGAGCACGGTCCCATCCCGAAGGTGCGGTACGAACCGAGCGAGGAAGACGACGCGAAGCGCGACGAACTCGCGCGCATCGCGGCGAACATCCACCGTGAGGCGGGTGCGGCACACGTCCACCGAGCGGAGTGGCCGCCGCTACTGCTGCACATGCAGTCGTCGATGCGGATGGGCAAAGTCCTCGATGCGAACGCCGAAGCACAGAACGTCGACCGGCTGTTCGTCGCCGACCACTCGGCGATGGCCAACGGAGTCGGCGGCCCGAACCCCACCAATTCGGGACAGGCACTCGCGTTGCGCACCGCCGATAAGATCGCCGACCTCTACTTCTGAGGGGTTCCCTCCCGATTCGATTTTTCGTCGAGTTGCCGTCAGTCCAGCCGGTCGGTATCGATGTGGACGCCGGGCGGCGTCACAAGCAGAAATTTCCGGAAGTGAATGAGTTCGCCGCCCATTTCGCGGACGTCGCGCGCGAAGCTGCTCGCGAGGCGATTCAGGTCACCTTCGACGGCGAGGACGAGCACCGCGTCGTCGTCGACTTCGGCGACCCACTCCTCGCTCGGCGTTCGCCCGTCGAGCACGCCGAGGACGACGCGATGGGTGCGCTCGCCGGTTTCGTCCTCGATTTCCGTTTCGACGGCCTGCAGGTCGAGGTCGAACTCGCTCATAGCGAAGTCTCACCGTGCCGGGAGAAAAACCCTCGTTTTGGGACGCGAGCAGTCGGGAAACCGACCGTCAGCCCCGAAGTCATCGACCGACACAGTTCACGGGTCAATCGAGGATGGATGCCAGCCCCGCTCGATAATAGCCGAATCCGGTTATAGCGATTATTGGAGCAATCCATAGTTTTGCGCGAGTCCTTCCCAGCAGTTAGGAGATACAGCGTACGAGATAGGGCGCGTATCTTGTATATCGCCCACACTCAATGGTGAGATCTAACGTGCAAAATCAGAAGAGCGCTCTTTTCGACGCGTAACTGGAATGGGGGGAGGTAGTTTCTGTGACTACTATATCGAACTTCCGGCTTACGCTAACTGTCCAATAACTATTACGGCGAGACCAGTAAGCCCACACATGGGGAAAGCATGAACGAGGGATCGGTTCTCCTTCCGGTTAATTTTTCCGCGAACTGTACTTCTTGCATGCGGTCGCTCAGTCGTCAGGGGATTCACACGGTCGCCGCGTCCGAGCGCAGTGATAGACCGGCGTTCGCATCCCGGTACTGTGACGAGAAGACCCTGATTCCCTCTCCCTACGATGACTTGATAGCGTACAAGGACGCTCTGCTATCGCTTGCAGAGCGCCCGGACGTCCATACGGTTATCCCGAACCGAGAGGTGGATAGCTACGTCCTCGCGAAACACCGCGATGAGTTCGCCGAGCATGTCGTCACACTGTGGCCGACCATGGAGCAGATTCGAACTGCACACGACCGGCTGCGATTGGCCGAAGTTGCTGAGGAGGCGGGTGTCCCAACTCCTGAAACGTGGTCGTTCGACGACGTGGACGACTGGGATCGCAGGCAAATCATCAAACCCCGGTACTCGATTCTCACCAGCGACTATATCGACTCGTTCTCGCCGAGCGAGTTCGAGTTCGTCAAGAAAATACTCCACCTCCGCTCCGGTGTCGACCCTGGATGGGACAGAATCAGTTCGGAAATGTCGAACCACGTTCCAGTGGTACAGGAGTACGTCTCGATAGGTCAGGAGTACATGTTCGGCGCGTTGTACGAGCATGGTGAGCCGCTGATGACGTATCAACAGCGGTATCTCCGCAGGAAATCCTACGCCGGTGGAGGGAGCGTATATCGGGAGGCGGTGTACAACCAACGAATCGACGAGTTAGGTCGCAAATTACTCGGGCACCTCGATTGGCATGGACTCGCGTGCGTCGAGTTCATGTGAGATAAAAGCGCCGAGGAATTCAAACTCACCGAGATCAACCCACGAACGTGGTCGACGCTCCCCACTACCGCCGATACGGGGGCTGATTTCCCGTATTCGCACTGGATGCTGGCGAACCAGCAGGCCGACCACATCGAGCCGGAATACACTGGCGCGAGAGGGCATTTCCTCTACGGGGAACTGCAATATCTCGAAAGTGTCCGACAGGGGGACTCCCCGCTGGACGACCCCCCGCCACTTCTCCCAGCAATCGGCGATGTCCTGTGGTCGTGCGTCCGGTATCCCTACTTTGATCACCTTCGTTTGAGCGACCCGTATCCGTTCGTTCGCGGGCTGCTCAATAACACATGAGCCATTTTAACGAGAACGTTCATTGCAATCCGTCTTCGAAGGATCAACCGTCTCATTACGAGTGGTCATGTTGCGGTTGTCAATCGTCGGCGCTCGCGGCCCCCGCATCGGTCGTCCCCGCCGACTGCCGTGAGAAATACGTCGCGAGCGCCGGACCGGTGACGTTGTGCCAGACGCTAAAGAGTGCGGGCGGGAGCGCCGCGAGCGGGCTGAAATAGGCAGTCGCGAGCGCGACCGCGAGCCCGCTGTTCTGGAGGGCGACCTCGAAGGTGCACGCTCGCACGCGCTCGGACGACATCCCGCTCGCACGGCCGACGCCGTAGCCGGCACCCAGTCCGATGGCGTTGTGTGCAACGACCGCAAGCAAAACGACTGCGCCCGCAGTCAGGATGTTCTCGACGTTCAGCCCGACGACCGCCGCGACGATAGCGACGATGGCGACGACGCTGACCGCCGGAAAGACGTTCAATCCCGTTTCGGCGGCCCGCGGCGCATAGCGGTCGAGGGCTGCTCGGAGCGCAAAGCCTGCAACCACTGGAATCAGGACGACCTGCACGATGGAGGTGAACATCTGGGCGAACGTCACTTGGAGCTGCTCACCGGCGAGCGCGACGACCCACGCGGGCATCACGATTGGGGCGGCGAGGGTCGTCACCGTCGTGATGGCCACCGAGAGCGCGACATCGCCCTTGCCGAGATAGGTCATCACGTTCGAGGCCGTCCCACCCGGCGCGGCACCCAACAGGATGACGCCGACCGCGAGCGCCGGCGGGAGCGAGAGTACGATGGTGAGAGCCCACGCCGCGAGCGGCATCACGAGCCACTGCGTGAGCGCACCGATGGCCACGTCACGCGGGCGCTCGGCGATGCGCCGAAAGTCCTCCGGCAGCAGCGTCAGCCCCATTCCGAGCATGATGATACCCAAAAGCGGCGTGATATAGGGTTCTATCCACGTGAATCCCGACGGAGCGACGAGCGCCGCACCCGAAAACAGCAGTACCCACACCACGAAGTACGTGCTCGCAACGTTACTGACTCGTTCGAGCGTGTCGGGCACGCTCACGCTGTCGACCCTCCGCAGATGTTCCCCGCTCCGTCGCTGTGCGAAGACATGCCTCGACCATCGGCACACCCGCGCAAAAATTTTCGCGTGTGCGCCGTCGTCGACCGCCGCGCGCGAGCGGCTCGGGTCGGACTTCGCGTCGAGTCGAGCACGGATGCACGCCAATCGGGCCGCCCAGCGCGTCGCGGCTGATAGTATGATATAAGGAACTACCGAGGAGACAAGGCCGTTGACGGCTGTCGGTTTTTCGATTTCGCGCCTCGAATACCGCACGGACTGCAATTCCGGAGCGGTAGGTTTATCCGTGTGATGGACATTCGGTCGAGTGCAATGTCCTACCACGACGCGGACACGGAGGATTCGTCGGAGACCCCGGCGGATCGAGTTCTTCCAGGGCACCCTGGGAGATACGACTGAAGTAGATTCTGTACGGGTCTTCGATACCACGCTGCGCGACGGCGAGCAGTCGCCACGCACCTCGTTCAGCTACGACGACAAGCGCGAGATAGCGGCCGTGCTGGACGAGATGAACACTCATGTCATCGAGGCGGGCTTCCCGGTGAACTCCGAGGCCGAGTTCGAAGCCGTCCGTGACATCGCCGAGAGCACAGGAGTAACGACCTGTGGACTGGCGCGCGTGGTCGATGCGGACGTGGAGGCGGCGCTCGATGCAGGCGTCGAGATGGTCCACGTCTTCGCCTCGACCAGTGATGTCCAACTCGAAGACGCGATGCACTCGAACCGTGAAGAGATGAAAGAGCGCTCGGTCGCGGCCGTCGAGCGTGCGAAGGAGGCCGGCGTCGACGTGATGTTCTCGCCGATGGACGCCACTCGCACCGACGAGAAGTACCTCATGGACGTCATCGAGGCCACTTCGGGAGCGGGTGCCGACTGGATAAACGTTCCCGACACCTGTGGAGTGGCCACCCCGACGAGATTCGGCGACCTCATCGCCGAGGTCTGTGACGTCGCCGATGCGCGCGTGGACGTTCACACCCACGACGACTTCGGGCTGGCGAGTGCGAACGCGCTCGCGGGGTTCGAGAACGGCGCGGCACAGGCACAGGTGAGTGTGAACGGCATCGGCGAGCGCGCCGGCAACGCCGCCTACGAGGAGGTCGTCATGAGCGCCGAATCGCTCTATGGCGTCGATACGGGCATCGACACGACCCGCATCACGGAACTCTCGCGGCTGGTCGAACGCGCGAGCGACATCGACACGCCGGGTAACAAGCCCGTCGTCGGGCAGAACGCCTTCAGCCACGAGTCGGGCATCCACGCCGCCGGCGTCATCGAGAACTCCGACACGTTCGAGCCGGGCGTGATGACCCCCGAGATGGTCGGCGCGGAGCGCGAACTCGTCCTCGGCAAACACACCGGGACCCACTCGGTGCGCGAGCGGCTGCACGAAGCCGGATTCCAGCCGACCGACGACGAGGTACGCGAGTGTACCCGACGGGTGAAAGACTTCGGCGCGGAGAAAGAGCGCGTCACAATGGCTGTGCTCGAACGGTTCGCCCGCGAGGTCGGCATCCGGGAGACCGAACACACGGAGGTCAACGCCTGAGAATGGCCCCTTCGAACGCTCCACCCCATCAGCAGCAGGTGGCTCCCGCCCCGCGCGTCCGGGGCAACGTTTGCACGGCGCGCAAGAGTTATTACTGCTCCCGTGATGGGAACGACCACGATGGCGCGACCGACGACCGTTCGGAGCACGCCGGTTCCGAGCGGCGCGGTCGGCGCGCGCGGTCTCATTATTGTAGGGGCGTAGCCCCTCCACAACCACTTCCTTCGACCCCGACGCCTCCCGCACAGCGAACAGCACGCGCGACAGCCGACGACTGCCAACCGATGACCACACGACAGCCAGCAACGACCACACGCGACGACCGAGCGGCACCGACAACGAACCACGGAGGCGACCGATGAGCGAGGGCCAGCCGACCCAGCGCACGGGCGAGTCCGAACCGACCGAAACGGCCGAAACGGCCGAAACCGACGAGCAGCCCGTGACCAGCGGCGCGGAATCGGTTGCGCGCGCGCTCGAACGGGCGGGCGTCGAACAGCTCTTCGGCGTGCAGGGTGGGGCCATCATGCCGGTCTACGACGCGCTGTACGACTCCGACCTCACCCATGTCACGATGGCACACGAGCAGGGAGCGGCCCACGCGGCCGACGCCTTCGGTATCGTCTCCGGCGAGCCGGGAGTGTGCTTGGCGACCTCCGGACCCGGCGCGACGAACCTCGTGACCGGCATCGCCGATGCCTCGATGGATTCCGACCCGCTCGTGGCGCTCACCGGGCAGGTTCCCTCGGACATGGTCGGCTCGGACGCTTTCCAAGAGACCGACACCACGGGAGTGACGGGTCCGATAACGAAGGAGAACTACTTCGCGGGCGATTCCGATACGGTCGGCGATACGGTCGGCGAGGCGTTCGCGCTCGCCCGCGAGGGCCGGCAAGGTCCCACCCTCGTCGACCTCCCGAAGGACGTGACTACGGGCGCGACCGAGCACGAACCGGGCGAGGGCGTGACGCCCGAGACCTACGACCCGCCCGAGCGTGCCGACGGCGAGGCCGTCGAGACGGCCGCCGGTGTGCTCGCCCGCGCCGAAAAGCCCGTGATTCTCGCGGGCGGTGGCGTGCTCAAGGGCGAGGCAAGCGCCGAGCTGCGGGCGTTCGCCACCGAGTACGGGATTCCGGTGGTGACGACGATGCCCGCAGTTGGGGTGTTCCCCGAAGACCACGACCTCGCCATGGAGATGGCGGGGATGCACGGTACGGGCTATGCGAACATGGCCATCACCCACTGTGACGTGCTGTTCGCAGTCGGAACCCGCTTCGACGACCGCCTGACGGGTGGGGTCGAAACCTTTGCCCCCGAGGCCGAGATCATCCACGCCGACATCGACGCGGCGGAGATCTCGAAGAACGTTCACGCCGACTATCCCCTGTTGGGCGATGCCGGCACCGTCATCGAGCAGGTGAGCGAGGCGATGGCCGACGAGCGCGCAACGGACATGTCGGCCACCGGCGAGCGTTTTCAGGAGTGGGTCGAGCAGTGTCGCCAGTGGACCGAGGAGTACCCGATGGACTACTCGATGGACGAGGATGGCCCGCTCAAGCCGCAGTTCGTCGTCGAGGCAGTGGATGCGGCGACGGCCGACGACACCATCGTCACCACGGGCGTCGGCCAGCACCAGATGTGGGCGGTCCAGTACTGGACGTACACCGAACCCCGAACGTGGGTCTCCTCGCACGGGCTGGGCACGATGGGCTACGGGCTGCCGTCGGCCATCGGTGCCCGCATGGCGGCCGATGACGACCAGTCGGTGGTCTGTTTCGACGGCGACGGTTCGTTCCTGATGACGCTCCAGGAACTCGCCGTTGCTGTCAGGGAGAACCTCGATATCACAGTGATAATCCTGAACAACGAGGCCGTCGGCATGGTGCGCCAGTGGCAAGACAGCTTCCACGGCGGCCGGCGGATGGCCTCGGAGTACCCGTGGGTGCCCGATTTCGCTGCGCTCGCCGAGGCGTTCGGCGCTCGTGGCTTCCGGATGGAAGACTACGACGATGTCGAAGCGACCATCGACGAGGCGCTGGCCCACGACGGTCCCTCGGTGGTCGACGCGTACATCGACCCGACCGAAGACGTCTATCCGATGGTTCCCAGTGGTGGTGCGAACGGCCAGTTCGTGCTGACGGAGGAGCAACTATGAGTGGGGGACTGCAGGGACCGCCGCCCGACGAGCGACCCCACCCGTCTGGCCGGCGCAACGCGCAGGGTATCCGCATCGACCCGGAAGCCGAGGCCGAACACGAGCCGCGGCGCACGGTGCTCTCGGCGCTCGTGCAAAACGAGCCGGGCGTGCTGGCAAAGATATCGGGGCTGGTCTCGCGCCGACAGTTCAACATCGAGTCCCTCACCGTGGGGACGACGACCAACCCCGAGACCTCCCGCGTGACGCTGGTCATCGAGGAGCCGGAACCGGGCGTCCGGCAGGTCGAAAAACAGCTCGCCAAGGTCGTCAACGTCATCTCGGTGCGCGAACTGGGCGATGACGCCGTGCGTCGGGAACTGGTGGTCCTGAAAGTCCACGGCGAGGAACCGGACAAGGTCAACGCCATCACCGAGATGTACGGCGGCGAGACGCTCGACGCTGGGCCTCGGACCATCACCGTCCAGATCACCGGCGACGAGCAGAAGATCGACGACGCCATCGACGCCTACCAGCAGTTCGGCATCCGCGAACTCGCCCGGACGGGCCAGACCGCGCTGTCGCGGGGCGACGAGTGGACGACCGACGCTGAGGAGGAGCGGTACGAACAGATGCAACAGGAGCAGGCAGTTACCGACGACGATGACTGACACCGACACCACCATCTACTACGACGAGGACGCGGAGCACAGCCACATTTCCGACAAGACCGTAGCCGTCCTCGGCTACGGGAGCCAGGGCCACGCCCACGCCCAGAACCTCGCGGACAGCGGGGTCGACGTGGTGGTCGGGCTGCGCGAGGACTCCTCCTCGCGCGAGGCCGTCCGGGAGGACGGTCTCGAGGTGACCACCCCGAAGGAGGCCGCCGCGCGCGCGGAGATCGTGAGCGTGCTGGTGCCCGACACCGTCCAGCCCGCCGTCTACGAGGAGATCGAGGAGGAGCTCGAGCCGGGTAACACGCTGCAGTTCGCCCACGGCTTCAACATCCACTACAACCAGATCCAGCCCTCCGAGGACGTCGACGTGACGATGATCGCGCCGAAGACGCCGGGACACCTGCTTCGACGGAACTACGAGAACGACCAGGGAACCCCCGCGCTGCTCGCGGTGTATCAGGACGCGACCGGCGACGCGAAGGAGGAGGCGCTCGCCTACGCCCAGGCGCTGGGCTGTACGCGCGCGGGCGTGGTCGAGACCAGCTTCCGCGAGGAGACCGAGACCGACCTCTTCGGCGAGCAGGCGGTGCTCTGTGGCGGGATCACGAGCCTGATCAAACAGGGCTACGAGACGCTCGTGGACGCCGGATACAGCCCGCAGATGGCGTACTTCGAGTGTC
>CAZJHA010000082.1:0-8715 GCA_964545755.1 uncultured Halobacteriales archaeon
GGGCCCCTCCCCGCGACGCGCGCGTGGTAGCACCGGCGCGCGCCCCCCGCCTGCTGCGAATCGGCTGGGGAGGGGGGGGTGGCCTGCGGTCTCTCGTTGTGATCAGCTGTCGTAGCGTGAATATCGAGTCAATGATTACAGGAGATCCGACACTGAGAGCCAGCAAACACGAGCAGGGCCGAAGTTTTTCACCGAACGCGCCGAAAACAGGCCCAATGAAGACCATCAAGGACAGCGTCCACGACCACATCGAGGTTTCGGGGGTGGCACAGGACCTCCTCGATACCAAACCCGTCCAGCGTTTGCGCCACATCCGCCAACTGGGGACCGTCGATCTGGTCTACCCTTCGGCCAACCACACCCGCTTCGAGCACAGTCTGGGCGTCTACCACCTCGCCGACCGCGCGCTCGGCCATCTCGGCATCGAGGGCAGACGGGCCGAGCGGGTCCGTGCGGCCGCGCTGCTCCACGACGTGGGGCACGGACCATACAGCCACAACCTCGAAGCGCTCATCCACCGCCACACCGGCGACTATCACGATGACGTGGACGAACTCCTTTCGCGTGGCGAGGTCGCCAACGTCCTCAAAGCTCACGACCTCGACCCCGAACGCATCGCGGGGCTGGTCGCCGGCGAGGGCCGTCTCGGCCAACTGGTCTCGGGCGAACTCGATGTCGACCGGATGGACTACCTCGTTCGGGACGCCCACCACACCGGCGTTCCGTACGGTACTATCGACCACGGCCGGCTCGTCCGCGAACTTCGTTTTCTGGACGACGAACTCGCGCTCGCGGCGGGTAACGTCCAGACGGCGGAGGCGCTGTTGCTCGCCCGCGCGCTGATGAACCCCGTCGTCTACAACCACCCGGTCGCCCGTATCGGCAAGGCGATGCTCCGCCGTGCAACCGAACGCCTGCTCGACGGCGACCTGAGTGGGAGCGAGCTACGCCGGATGGACGACCACGACCTACTGGTGGCGCTGCGGAACGACGAGCGCACGGCGGCCGACGCCGAACGCCTCGGCCGGCGCGACCTCTACAAACGCGCGGTCTGGGCCGAGCTGCGCGACACGCCCGACGAACTCGTCGATGCCGACCATATCACGGTCCGCGAGTGGGAAGACGAAATCGCCCACTGCGCGTCGGTCGATGCCGAGAGCGTGATTCTCGACGTGCCGGCGCGCCCGCGCATGACCGAATCCTCCTCGCGGGTCGTCGTGAGCGGCGAGATTCGCCCGCTCGGACGGCAATCGACGCTGGTCGAGGCACTCAAGGCGACCCAGCGCGACCAGTGGCGACTCGGCGTCTATGCGCCGGCCGACGACGCTGAACGGGTCGGTACGGTGGCCGTCTCGGTGCTCGGTCTCGATATCGAGGAAACGCTGGTCTCCGATGTCCGTCCGGGCATCCATGCGACGCTCGACGAGTTCTCGACGGAGTGATGGCGACGACAGCAATCGAAAACGTCGTCCCCGCAGTCGATGCCCTCGCTGTGCTCACTCCCCGGAGAGTGCGGCGCGAACCCTCGGCAGTTCGGCGGCGATGGCGCGGCGTTTCAGCAGAACGAACCCCGTGAAGATGACGACGAATCCGACGACAGTGACGGCGTCGATGGCCTCACCCAGCAGCAGCGCGCCCGAAAGCGCGGCGAACACCGGCGCGACGTAGGAGACGAGGTTGATCTCGACCGGTCCCAGCCTATCGAGCAAATCGAAGTAGATGAGGAAGCCGACCGCGCTCGACGCGACAGAGAGGTAGAGTAGTGCCGCGAGTCCGGGGAGAGCGACGTCGACCTCGGCGAGCGATTCGGGCGAAAGCGCGCTCGCGACGTGCAGGACGACGGCTCCAAGGGCCATCGACCACGCCTCCATCGTCGGCGCGGGCAGGGCCGCCGGAACGCGCTCGGAGGCGACGCTACCGAGCGCAAAGGAGACCGCCGCCCCGAGGACGAACGCCTTCGGCAGCAACTGGCCGCCGAGGAGGTTCGCAGGCGTCGGCCGCGTGAGGACGGCGACGCCGACCAGTCCGAGGAGAATGCCGACGACGCCGACGGCGGTGAGGCGTTCGTCGGGAAGGAACGCGCGGGCGAACGCCGGCGTCAGAACGGGTGAAAGGCTGACGATGACCGCCGCGGTGGCGCTCGTGGTGTTCTGCTCACCGATAAAGAGGAGGGCGTGATAGCCCGCGATGATGAACACGCCGCCGACGGCGACCAGCAGCCACTCGTTCGCGCTCCGGGGTCGAAAGCAGTCGGTCGTATACACCGCATACCCGAGCATGAGGAGTGCCGCGAGGTCGAAGCGAACGGCCGCGAAGAGGATGGGCGGAAAATAGCTCAGACCGGCCTTGATAGCCATGAACGCGGTGCCCCAGACGAACGCGAGCGCGAGAAACGCCAGCAGATTCCGATAGCGCATGGCGTGGCTCGGTTTGGGGGTCGCCTGAACGTTTCGCTCCCGGCGCGTGCCGCCGTATATTTTAAGTCCCGGTAGCGCCAACGAACCACATGGCCGCATACGGCCGGCCGGCGCTGCGTGACCTCTTCGACGACTCGCCCACCCCGCACATCGCCCACCCGCCGCGGACCCACCATCGGGGATTCTACGTCGCCACCGATGGCTCCTTTCGCGCCGCGGGCGGCGGTCTCGGCGTCGTCATCGAGACCCGCGACGGCGAGCGCGTCGCTCGGCTTGCCCTGTCGGACCACGCGCCCGACAACAACGTCGCCGAGTACCGCGCGCTCCATCTCGGACTCGACGTGCTCGCAGCCAGAGCACCGCGCGACGCCCGCGTCGGCGTGCTCGTCGACCACGATGGGCTCGCGGCGAACGCCAACCGGACGCTGCTCGCCACCGACGATGGCTGGCGTCCCGACGAACCGCTCTCGGTGCCCGAGCGCTCACGACACCACTGGCGCGGCATCCGGGCACGCCTGCACGGATTCGCCGACTGCCGTGTGGCACGCATCCGGAGCACCGAGAACCCCGCCCATCCGCTCGCGAACGCACCCAACCAGTACAGCCACGTCAACGACGAGCCAGAACGGTGTGTGCTCCCCGCCGCCGTCGACACCGACGAGATGATTCCACCCCCCTCGCGCGCCGACCGGCCGGCGAGTGATTGACACCCACTTTTTACTCGTCGGGTTGGCTCGCTTCGCTCGCCAACCTCTCCTCGCAAAAACCTGGACTAAAAGCTCCTGCTCACGCCTCTGGCGCTCGCAGCGAACCGCGCTCGTTTCACTCGCGCGGATGCCACCACTCTCCACACCGTCCCCACCAACCACACAGCACCGCAGAAGCCCTCACTCGCTGTCTTCTCGCGGGCCTCCGTCCCGCTCGAACGGTCAGCGGCGCGGAGCGCCGCTTGACGCTCGCTCGCCCTCCATCCGCCAGGGACCCATCCGCACCCGCACCGCCACCGCACCGCAACCGCGCCGCAACCGCGACCGCCGCTGCGCCGGCCAGCGACCACCATCGGCCATCATTTATCCTTCGGCGGTCGTAGCCGTTCCATGAACGAAACGCGCCGTGCGGTGCTCGCTGCCATCGCCGACGAGGGGGTTTCAGGTCCTGACCTCGCCGCCCGACTCGGAGTCTCGCGCGCGGCAGTCTGGAAGCACATCGAGGCGCTCCGCGAGGCCGGATTTTCCATCGAGAGCGGCGGAGACGGTTATCGGTTGGTCGAAGTTCCGGACTACGGTGGCCCGGCCATCGAGTTCGGTCTCGACGCATCGTTCGATGTCGAATATCACGACAGTCTGCCAAGCACGAACGCTCGCGCGCGCGAACTCGCCACCGAGGGCGAAACCGACGTCGCGGTGGTCGCGGACGAACAGACCGGCGGCCGCGGCCGACTCGACCGCACGTGGCACTCACCGCCGGGCGGTATCTGGCTGAGCGCCCTCTGTCGACCCGATGTGCCGCCGGCCCACGCTCCGGTGTTGACGCTCGCGGCGGCGGTCGCAGTCACGGAAACCACTCGCGAGCACGGCGTCGATGCGGGCATCAAGTGGCCCAACGACGTGCTCGTCGGCGAGGAAAAGCTCGCGGGCATCCTCACCGAGATGGAGGGCGAGGCCGACCGCGTCGCGTGGGTCGTCGTTGGCATCGGCATCAACGTCCACGAGGAGGGGCTTCCCGACGGCGCGACCGGGCTGTGCGCGCATACCGACGACATCGACCGCCGTGCGTTCGTCCAGGGCCTCCTCAGGTGGTTCGACACGCTCCACACCGACCCCGAAGAGGTGCTCGCGGCGTGGCGCGACCACGCGCTCACGCTCGGGCGACGAGTGCGCGTTGAGACGTCGACGGGCGATGTCGTGGGTACGGCTCGTGAAATCGAGTTTCCGGGCACGCTGGTCGTCACGACCGACGACGGACCCGTCCGCGTTCACGCCGGCGATTGCGAACACCTGCGCCCCGTCTAGGCGTTCTCGTCGGTTCCGTTGTCGGGGTTCCCGCCGACGCGCACGGTGAGCACGGGGACTGGGGAGGTGCGAACGACCCGCTCGGCAACGCTTCCCAACAGCAGGCGGTCGATGCCGCCGCGGCCGTGCGTACCCATGACGATGAGGTCACAACCCGCCTCCTCGGCGTAGTCGACGATCTCCGCACTCGGGGAGCCTTCGACCAGCACGCGCTCGGTGAGGCGGTCGCCGGCGTGCTCTGTGGCCCGGTCGAGCGCCGTCTCGCCCTGTTCGTTCATCATCGCGCTCAGCCCGCCAACGGCACCGTCGCCCGGCAGCCCGGCATACCCCGCCGTGTTGACGACGTACACCGCGTGGAGATCGGCGTCGTGGACGGCCGCGAGGCCGGCAGCGTGGTCGACGACGGCATCGGCCTCCGGCGAACCGTCGGTCGGCACGAGAATCCGCTCGTACATACCATACTGTTCGCACCGTTTCGTGTTAACTGTTGTCGTCGGTTTCCGCGGGAAGTACCACCCCTTCGACATCGTTCACGCCCGCCCGGCGGACGACCGCCCGCACCGGGTCGCGCGCGCCGGCGAGGTTGTGCGAGTCGCCATCGAGCACGCACAACCTCGCCGCGTTGCCCTCCTCGATACCGACTTCGATGTCCAGAAGATCCGCGCCGTTGAGGGTCGCCATCCGGAGGACCTCGTGGGCGGACAGGTCGGTGAGCTTCGCGGTGAACTCCATCTCGCGGAACATCGAGGGACTGTCGAGCATCGCGTTGTCGGTCCCGAGCGCCACGGCCGTGTGGGCGGTGAGGTCCTCGACGGGAGGGAGACCGACGCCGGTCACGAGGTTCGAACGGGGACAGATGACGACCGGCCAGCCCTTTGCTTCGAGCCGGTCGAGATGGTCGGGTTCGGCGTGGACCATATGTACCAGAAAGTCGGGGTCGAGCGCGAACGCCGCGTCGATGTCCTCGGCGTCGCGCTCGCCGGCGTGGATACCGAACAGTTTCTCGGCCTCGCGGGTCGCCTCGCGCTCGCGGTCGAAATCGGCGTCGCGCGCGCCGCTCGCACCGAACCCGTCGCTTGTCTCCATCGCCGCGACCGACTCGCGGCCGAGCACCGTCGCCGCGATGGGCGAGTCGGCCAGCGCGCCCTCGATGGCCCGGACCCCTTCGACGCTACCCTCGCGGAACTCACAGAATGCGCCCGTACCGCCCTCGCGCATGAACGCGATGGTCCGTCCCATGCTGGCGACGAGTTCCTCGTGGCTCGCCGCCCGGAGCAGCCGGTGTTTCAGCCCATCGGGGGGTGCGACGAGCTCGTCGAGGTCTAATCCGCCACCGGCCTCCTTGGCGATGGAGTCGCCGATGTGGGTGTGGGCGTTGACGAACGCCGGCAGGACGATCTTTTCCGAATCGGTCGTGGTCTCCTCGATGGTTTCGATACGACCGTCCTCGATGACGATTCGGCCCTCGATTGGCTCGAAGTCCGTTCCGGCGAGTATCGTGCCCTCGATGTCCATGTCCGCGCTCGGTCGGCGCTCGTCTTGAATCACACTGTCGCCCGAGGGATTCAGTCCTCGCCGAGCGCGGTACGGAGTGCGACGCGGCGCTCGGGGTCGAGGTCGGCGGCGAGGTCGCCCGCAAAGGGGCTTTCTGCGAGCGTGGCGAACGCGCGCTCGGTCTTCTCGCGGATACGGTCGACGGCCGCCTCGACCTCCTCGATGGAGCTGTCGCGCTCGTCGGCAATCGTCACCGGGTCGGTACCCGCATCGAGGGCGGCGGCGACCGCGCGCTCCTCGTGGCTGAGTATCGACGGTTCGTCGGGCATAGTGGTGCTGGGTGACGCGACCGATAAAACGTGACGACTACCCGAGCGCCGAGACGGTGACTCGGTGTGGGCCGAACTCGCCGTCGAGCGTGACCGAGTCGGCAATCGCGTCGGCGACGGTCTCGCGCCACGTCGCCACGGCCGCGGTGTGGCGCTCGTGATGGCGCTCGACGGTGTACTCGACCTCGGAATCCGCTCGAAGCCGCCCTTCGGTCGCATCCGGCGTCGGATAGTCGGGCGCGTCCGGGACGAAGCGGGCGGGTGCGATGTGAATCGGCTCCGGCGTCGTATCGTACTCGCCGGCGTGTTCGACGTGGATGCGGGCGCGCATCCGCCCGCTGAACGGCGGCGTCACCCGGAGTACTGCCGACTCACCCCGCCGGGTGGCTTCGAGCGCCGTCACGACGTCCTCGGCGTGGACGGCAATCGAGCGGATGGCACGGTAGTCGTCTGACGCCATCGACGGCGGTTCTGCGTTACTGCTCGCCCTCGCGCGCTGCGTCGATGCGCTCGCGCTGGTCGTCGCTGAGGGAGATATCGACCGCGCCGACGTTCTCGTCGAGCTGGTCGGTCGTGCGCGCGCCGACGATGGGCACGCAGGTGAACTGTTCCTGTGCGATGAGCCAGCGCAGCGCGACCTGTGCGGGAGTTGCATCGCATTCGTCGGCAATCGTCCGGACGGTATCGAGCACGTCCCAGCCACGTTCGGAGACGTAGTAGTCGTCGAACAGCTCGTCGAAGGTGGCCCGCGAGCCGTCGGGCGACTCGACATCGTGGACACCCTCGCTGGCGCGTTCGTACTTGCCTGTGAGGAACCCACCCGCGAGCGGCGAGTACGGGCAGACTGCGAGGCCCTGGTCGGCACACACATCGAGGTACTCTTCGACGTCCTCGTAGTAGGCGGCGTGAAAGAGCGGCTGGGTGACGTCGAACCGTTCGAGGTTCTCGACATCGGACGTCCAGAGCGCCTTCGTGAGCTGCCAGCCGGCCATCGTGGACGCACCGAGGTGGTTGACCTTCCCCTTGCGAACGAGGTCGTTCAGGGTGCGGAGGGTCTCGCGGATAGGAGTATTCTCGTCGAAGCGGTGGATGTAGTAGAGGTCGAGATAGTCCGTGCCGAGCCTGTCGAGCGTGCCCTCGATCTGCGTGCGGATGTGCTTCCGCCCGAGACCGCTCTCGTTCGGGCCGTCGCCGAAATCGAAGTAGACCTTCGAGGCGAGCACGTAGTCGTTGCGGTCGCGGTCCTCAAGCCAGTTGCCGATGTACTCCTCGGCGGTGCCATTGGGGTCGCCGTAGACGTTCGCGGTGTCGATGAAGTTGATGCCGTGGTCGGCCGCGTGGTCGAGCAGCTCGTGGGCCTCCTCTTCGTCGGTTTCGAGCACGTCGCCGGTGCGTTTGCCGAAACGCCACGTGCCGAAACAGAGTTCCGAGACTCGCAGTCCCGTCGAGCCAAGGGTCTTGTATTCCACGTCAAGGGATGGATGGTCGGCGACAAAACCGTTCGGATGCGGGCTACTCGCCGTGTAGCAGGTCGTCGATGTCCTCTTCGTCGAGCAGTTCGATGAGGTGTGCGCCGTTTTCGTACTCCCGGAACTCCGCGTCGGTCATGCGCGCCCGGAGTTCGTCCTCGGTGGCCGTGGCTTCGAGTTCGTTGTCGAGGTCCTCCGGGTCGTAACCGGGTACTGGCATACCGGCGGTTCGTTTCGGGACGACATAAGTGCATGTCGCCGCGACAGGTGTGATAACGATAGACAGAGGTTCCATGCTGGGTGGTAGGGTAAGTAGCGCCCCATGAACGAGCCGAGCACCCGTCGCAAACAGTGGTTCGGACGAACCTTTTTGTCGGGGCCAGCAGTAGCCGGCATATGGAAAAAGTCGCAATCGATGATGTGTCCGTCGTCAACAATCCCTTAGGCGTGCATTCGGTGCGCAAGCCGGTCTCGCGGAACCTCGGAACCGAAGACTTCGCGATGAACTACTTCGAACTCCAGCCGGGCGAGTCCTTTTCCGGCGGACTTCACGCTCATCACGACCAGGAGGAGGTCTTTTACGTCCAGGAGGGAACGGCGACCTTCGAGGTAGGTCGTGAACGCGAAGAACACGAGGTGGGGGCGGGCGAGCTCATCCGCTTCGAGCGCGGGGAGTTCCAGGTGGGTAAGAACGACTCCGACGAGCGCGTGGTGGGCTTTGCCCTCGGCGCGCCGAAGTCCCGCCACGACTTCGACGAGATGGAATCGCTCGTCCACTGCCGCGAGTGCAACGCGGAGACCGTCCACGAACTCGACCTCACCGAGCAGGGAGCTTTCGCGTTCGCCTGCACCGACTGTGGCAACGAGTTCACCATCGGCTGAAGACGGGCACGCTTTTTCGACCGGCGGACGAACGACCGGTGGCCGATGACGAGTCGCGGTTCCGAGCCGGACTCGGCACCCGGTGATGACGAGCCCTATGAGTACCGAGGCC
>CAZJHA010000083.1:0-6642 GCA_964545755.1 uncultured Halobacteriales archaeon
CGTCAACATCGCGGGCATGTTCAACGCCCGCGAGACCATCGGCGGCGAAGCGCTGTCGGTCTATAATCTTGATGAACCCGTGACCGAGGAACTCCGTGAGCGCCTCGAAGCCGACGAGCGTGTCATCGACACCACGTACATCGCGCTGAACGGGACCGAATAGCTCGGCGGGACCATAACTATATAATGGTGGTTCCGTGTAGAGTGTGAGATATGAGTACTGACGGCGGCGAGCCGGACGACCCGACCGACGAGTACAGCGAAGGGTTGGCCGATGGCGACGACGAGCGAAGCATCGAGTTCTACGGCGGGCGGTGGATGAGTGCGCTCCCGCTCGCCATCTTCGTCGTCTGGGCGGTCTTTCAGAGCGGCGTCCTCCAGATCGGCGATACCACAGGATTGGTCGCGGGCATGCTCGTCGCCCTCATCGTCGGGATGCTGTTCGCGAAGGGCGACTGGAAGCAGTACGCCAATACCATCTTCGAGGGGATGACCCAACCCGTGGCGGCGACGGCCATCGTCGCGTGGCTATGGGCCGGTATGTTCGCCGACACCCTGCAGGCGGGTGGGTTCGTCGACGGGCTCATCTGGGCGGCGACCGCGCTCAACATCGGTGCGGCGCTGTTCCCGGCGGCGGCGTTCGTGCTGGCCGGCCTGCTCGCGACCGGCATCGGTACCGGCTACGGCACGGTCGTCGCGTTCACGACGCTGTTCTTCCCGGCAGGCGTCCTCTTGGGTGCCAATCCCGTCCTCACCTTCGGGGCCATCCTCTCGGGAGCGGTCTTCGGCGACAACCTCGCGCCGGTGAGCGACACGACCATCGTCAGCGCCGTCACACAGAACTCCGACATCGGCGGCGTGGTCTCCTCGCGGTTCAAGTACGCCATCGTCGCGGCGGGTATCGCGCTGCCGGCCTACGTCGTCGCCGGGAGCTTCATGGACGGTCTCGACATCGCTCGACAGGCCCAGGGGCTGCTCGCCGAAAACAGCAATCCATTGGGACTCGTTCATCTCCTGTCGGTCGCAGTCGTCATCGGTACGGCGATTCAGGGCCGTCACATCGTCGAGGCCATCTCGTGGGGACTCATCGTCACGGCGATTCTGAACCTCCTCACCGGGCTGGCGAGCGTGAGCGACATGCTCGTCTTCCGCGCGCCCCAGACCTCCAGTGTCGCCGAATCACTCTCCGTTCTGCCGTTCATCGAACTCGTTTCGAGCGCCGAGACGGCCGTCGGCGGCAGCCTCTACACTGGGGCGAGCGGCTTCTTCCCGCTCATCGTCCTCACCCTGCTCATCGTCGCCGGCGCGCAGATTCTGGTTCGCGGCGGCGCGTTCGAAGCGATGCAGGACCTGCTGCTCGGGTCGGTCGCCACGAGCGTTCGGCGAGCGGAACTGACGATGGTGCTCGGCACCGCCGGCGTGAACGCGATGATAACAATCAACACCGCCGCCGAGATCGCCATCGCGCCGTACATCGCCCGCATCGGCGAGCGCTTCAACATCAACGGCTACCGTCGCGCGAACATCCTCGATGCGAACACCTCCGCGCTCGGGTATATCTTCCCGTGGGGTGGCGGCCTGCTCGCGGGCTACACCGCCATGTTGGGACTGCCCGAGCAGTACGACTGGTTCACCCAGTCGATGCTGGTCAATCCGGCGCAGGTCTGGCCCTTCGTCTTCCACGGCTGGCTGCTGTTCTTCGTCTTCATCGTCGCCGCCGTGACCGGCTTCGGCCTCGAATACACCGCCGATCGCGAGACCGGTGAGGTGGCGCGCGTATGAGCCGTCTCACTGCGTTCACCGAAGGTCTGCAATTCCGGACGAACAAACCGTCCTTCGAACCCGGCACGGAGTTCACGGCGTTCGTCACGGGCTACGAGAACGAAACGGCGCTCGTGCGCCTCGGCGATAGTGTCCTCCGGGTTCCGGACGCCGCCCCGGGACTGCTCGACACGCAGGTCCGCATCCGGGTCGAGGCGTTCGACGACAACGACCACACCGGACGGGCAACGGTACTCGAAGAACTCGGCAGCTCGTCGTACTGAGTTCGCTTCGCTCGCTACCTTCCGAGATGGTCGAGCACCCTGTCGGTGTCGTTGGGTACTGGCTCCGGTTCCGACCCCGCGGTGGCGGCCGCATCGGGGTCTTTCAGCAGATGGCCGGTCGTCAGACAGACCACGTCCTCACCGCTATCGACCACGCCCGCCTCCCGCAGTTTCCGCAGGCCGGCGACGCTGGCCGCCGAGGCGGGTTCGACCCCGACACCCTCTGTGGCGAGCGCACGCTGGGCATCCGTGATCTCTTCGTCCGACACCGCGACCGCGGTGCCGCCGGTCGCGCGGATGCCCGGAATCGCTTTGGGCGCGTTGACGGGGTTACCGATGCGGATGGCCGTCGCGTGCGTCTCGACCGATGCCCAGCGCTCGGTATCGTCCCATCCCTCTTCGATGGCTTCGACCATCGGCGCGGCCCCTTCGGCTTGGACCCCGGTGAGAATCGGCATCTCCGCTTCTGTGAGCGTCCCCGACTGGACGAGTTCGCGGAAGGCCTTGTAGAGCGCCGCCGTATTGCCGGCGTTGCCAACGGGGAGGACGATGCGGTCGGGAAAGCGACCGTAGTCGTCCTGAAACGCTTCGAGGATCTCGAAGCCGATCGTCTTCTGGCCCTCCAGCCGGAAGGGGTTCAACGAGTTGAGCAGGTAGGCCTCGCCGCGCTCGGCGAGGTCGCTCACGATGTCGAGACACGAATCGAAGTTGCCGTCGACTTCGAGGATGCGTGCGCCGTGGAGTGCGGCTTGGGCCACTTTGCCGGCGGCGACGTTGCCGGCAGGAAGCAACACGAGCGTTTCCAATCCAGCGCGTCCGCCGTAGGCCGCGAGCGCCGCGCTCGTGTTTCCAGTTGAGGCGCAGGCCAACCGGGAGACATCGAGTTCCTCGGCGACTCGTACCCCGAGGGTCATGCCCCTGTCTTTGAAACTCCCCGTCGGATTCATCCCCTCGTGTTTGACCCTGAGACTGCCGACGTCGAGGTTGGATTCGAGCTGCGGCACCTCGTGCAGCGGCGTGTCGCCCTCGGGCAGCGAGACGCCCGTTTCGAACGGTAGCGCCGCGGCGTAGCGCCAGACGCCACGGCCCGAGAACTCCTCGAAGGTTGGGTACTGCTCGTAGCGCGCTTCGAGCAACCCATCGCAGTCGGGACAGCGATACACCGGTATATCGAACGGGGCGAGGCGCTGCCCGCAGTCGATACAGGCGAGCCAGACGCCGCCGTCGGCACAGTCGGGGGTGGTTGTGGCGAGGTCGAGGTCGGACATGTGCTGGCCACGCCGTGAGGCGGCAAAAGTCGGCTGGTTCGCCCACCGCAAGCGTGGTACTTACCACCGTGTAGTCAAAGTTCCAGTCATGAGTTCCGACCGGACGACGCGACGGCGGTATCTCGCGCGCTCGTCCCGTTCGTCGGGAACTAGAGCGCGTCGAGCAGGAAGGCGAGTAGTCCCTTCTGGGCGTGCAGGCGGTTTTCGGCCTGCTGCCAGACGAGTGCGCGCTCGCTTTCGAGCACGTCGTCGGTGATCTCCTCGCCGCGGTGGGCGGGCAGGCAGTGCAACACGCGCGCATCGCTGCCCGACAGGAGGTCTTCGTTCACCTGGAACCCACCTCTCTCGAAGGTGGCGCGCTTTTCGGCTCCGCCCGTCTCACCCATGCTCACCCAGACGTCGGTGTACACTGCATCGGCATCGGCGACCGCTTTCTCGGGGTCGTCGGTCACCGTGGGGCGTGCACCGAGGTCGCCGGCCCGCGCCAGCACGCCGTCGTCGATACCGTAGTCGTCGGGTGTCGCCACCGTGAGGTCGATGCCACAGAGTGCACAGCCCAACACGAACGATTGGGCGACGTTGTTGCCGTCGCCGACCCACGCCACCCGCGAATCGAACCCGACCGTCTCGCGGACCGTGAGGAGGTCGGCGAGCGTCTGGCAGGGATGGGCGTCGTCCGTGAGACCGTTGACGAGGGGGACCGTGGCATGGGCGGCGAGTTCGTCGAGGTCCTCGTGGTCGAACAGCCGCACCATCGCACAGTCGACGTAGCCCGAGAGCGTACGCGCGGTGTCCTTGAGCGGTTCGCGCTCGCCGAGACCGATGTCCTCGGGTCCGAGGAAGACGGCGTGGCCACCCAGTTGGGTCATCCCGGTCTCGAAGGAAATTCGGGTGCGGGTGCTCGGTTTCTCGAAGACCATCCCCAGCGTCTGGCGTTCGAGCAGCGGCTCGCGCTCACCACTACCCACCGCTGCCTTGAGTTCGCTCGCTGCATCGAGTACGGTTTTGAGTTCGCCCGCTGCGAGGTCGTCGATGTCGGTGAAATGACGGACTCCGGTCGCGTACGTCATCCGTCCGCCTCCACAAGCCGCTCGGCGACGGTTTCGAGAACCCCAATACTCCTCTCGAATTCGGTCAACGAGAGGCGTTCGTCGGGCGCGTGGTCGAGGTCGGAATCGCCCGGCCCGTAGGTGACCATCGGACAGTCCCACGCCCGATAGACGTTCATGTCGCTGGTCCCGGTCTTGCGCAGGCTACGCGGTTCACCACCCGCCTCCCGAATCGCCGCCCGGAACGCGCTCGCAAGGGTCGTCCGGGGACTCGTCATGACGGGCGAGACTTCGTCGTGCCAGCGGACAGTTCCACTGTCGAGTTCGCCGTCGGCCATCTCGCGCACCTCGTCGGTAGTGAGACTGGGCGGAACCCGAAGCTGGACGTCCATCGTCGCCTCGACCGAGAGTCCGTCCGCGCTCACCCCGCCCGCGATGGCGGTGGCCTTCGGCGTGACGCGCTCGAAGACCGGCGTCCACTCCTCGTCATCGTCGACGGTCGCCTTCACCCGCTGCCACCACTCCATCGCGTCCTCGATGGCGTTGTTCTCGGGTCTGGAGGTGTGGCCAGACTCGCTCGTGGCGACGTAGGTGCCCGCGAGCAACCCCCGGTAGCCGAAGGTGACGCCGTCCCAGCCCGATGGCTCGCCGTTGACCACAGCTCTGGGTGGCTCGCGCGTCCCGGCGAGGTGGCGCGCGCCTTCGGAATCGGTCTCCTCGCCCACGACGCCCGCGAAGCTTACCCCTGTGCGCACGGCCGCGACCGCCATCGCCGCGAGCGGGCCCGTGGCATCGACGCTGCCCCGTCCCCAAAGCGTCTCCTCGTTCCCTTCCCCTTCGACCCGCACCGGAATCTCGCCGGGCACGGTGTCGATGTGGGAGGTCAAAAGCAGCGAATCGTCCGCGGGTGCGCGGACGTTGCCGACCGCGTCGATGGTCGCCTCGCGACCGTGCTGCTCGAAGAACTCGACGAGTTGCTCGGCACACGCCCGCTCCTCGCCGGTCGGCGAGGGGGTTTTCACGAGGTCAGTGAGCAGTTCGTGCGCTTCGTTCTCGGAAACGCCCGAGACGCTTTCGCTCACGATTCCCCTCCGCACACGGCCGCGAGTGCTTCGACCACTCGGTCGGCGTCCTCTCTGTCCATCACCAGCGGCGGGAGCAGCCTGACGACCGACCGACCGGCCGGCAGCGCGAGGATTCCGTGTTCGAGCGCGAGGTCGCGGAGGACACGGTTGGCCCCGCGTTTCACCTCGATGCCGACCATCAACCCCATCCCACGGATTTCGCGGACGTCATCGCCGACCGCTGTCCGCAGCTCGCTTTCGAGGTAGTTCCCCATCTCACCGGCGTGCGTTGGTACGTCCTCCTCGACCAGCGTCGAGAGGGTAGCATCGATGGCGGCGCTCACGACCGGTCCGCCGCTGAACGTCGCATTGTGCGAGCCGTGGTTTTCGGCGACCCAATCGGCACACAGCGCCGTTCCGGCGGGCAGCCCGTTCGCCAGCCCCTTCGCCGTCGTGAGCACGTCGGGAACGACGCCGTCGTGCTCACAGGCCCACAATTCACCTGTCCGTCCCATCCCCGTCTGGACCTCGTCGAGAACTAGCGCCGCGCCCGCTTGCTCGGTCTGTTCGCGCGCCGCCGCGAGATACCCCTCTGGCGGGCGGTTGATGCCACCCTCGCCCTGTATGGGTTCGAGGATGACGGCGGCGGTCTCGTCGTCCACTGCATCGGCGAGCGCTTCCTCATCACCGTAGGGGACGAATTCCACGTCGCCGATGAGTGGCTCGTAGGGGTCGCGGTAGGCGCTGTTCCACGTGGTCGCGAGCGCGCCCATCGTCCGTCCGTGGAAGCCCTGCATCGTGGCGACGACCTTCGAATCGCCCGTGGCACTCCGGGCGAATTTGAGTGCTGCCTCGTTCGCCTCGGTGCCCGAATTGCAGAGCCAGACGTTTTCCAGTCCAGCCGGCCCAGCGGCTTCGAGCGCCGCGTTCGCCCGCTCGCGTGCTTGCACGGGATAGGAGGCCTGCACGAACGTCAGCCGTTCCAGTTGCTCGCTGGCCGCCTCCGTGACGGTCGGATGTGTGTGGCCGAGCGGCGCGCAGGCGTAGCTCGCCCCGCAGTCGAGATACTCCGTGCCGTCCTCACCGTAGAGGTGAGCACCCTCGCCCGATTCGAGGCGAATCGGCTTTTCGCTATGGACGAACCCGCTCATGGCTCGACCTCCCCGAGCACGCCGGGTAGGAGATGCGTGCCGCCGCCGTCGAGGGCCGAACGAAT
>CAZJHA010000083.1:6742-8701 GCA_964545755.1 uncultured Halobacteriales archaeon
ACCGACTCGATTGTGCCCGAGTGTTCGCCGCGGCGAATCTTCGTCTTTCCATCTTCGACGACCTTCACGGCCGATTTCCGCGGGCCAGTCAGGAGTCCGCCGTCGACGCCAGACAGTCCGAGGGCGTCCACACCGCTCGCCCGCAACTGCGCGGTGAGATCGGTGTTCAACTTCCCCGGTAAGACCATCTCGAAGACCTCCATCGTGCGCTCGTCGGTGAACCGTCCGACAACGCCGTTTGGGGTCTCGACGTATTCGGGTTGCTCGCCCAACTCTTCGAGCGTCTCGTCGACGGCCGTCGACCCGCCGTGGACGACGACGCAGTCCTCACCTTCGTCGGCCAGAGCCGCCACGTCCGCGACGGCCCCGGCCGGGTTCACTGCCCGTGCGCCCCCGAGCTTCACGACGACCGTCATCAGGGCGCTCCTACGGGGTGCAGTCCCCGAAAGTCGAGTCCGGCGGTCTCCTCGAAGCCACAGGAGATGTTCGCCGCGTGGACGGCCTGACCTGCCGAGCCTTTCATCATGTTGTCGATGGCCGAGAAGACGACGATTCGTTCGTTGCTGGGGTCGAGTTCGAAACCGACTTCGGCGTAGTTGGTGCCCGCCACTGCCTTCGGCTCGGGATAGCGATACACGCCCGACCCGCCGGCCACGAGGCGGACGAACGGCTCCTCGTCGTACGTCTCGCGGAAAGCACTCCAGAGGTCGCCGGTCGTGACCGGCTCGTCCGGAAAGACGTGACAGGTAGCTGATGCGCCACGGATCATATCGACCGCGTGAGCCGAAAACGCCGTCTCGCAGCCGAATTCAGCCTGAACTTCTGCCTCGTGGCGATGGCCGGTCGGCGCGTACGGTCTGACGACGCCCGAGCGCTCGGCGTGCGAGGACGCTTTCGAGCTTCCGGCCCCACCCTCCGAGGAGCCGACCTTGACGTCCACCACTATCCGCTCGTCTCCGTCGAGAATCCCGCCGTCGAACAGCGGTGCGAGGCCGAGGATGGTGGCGGTCGCGTTGCAGCCACCCGCCGCGATGAGCGACGCACCCGGCAGTTCCTCGCGGTTGCGTTCGGGGAGCGCGTACACCGACTCGTCGAGCAGTTCGGGCCGGCTGTGGCCGTCGTACCAGTCGTCGTATTCGGCTTCGCTGCTCAACCTGAAGTCGGCGCTCAGGTCGACGACCGTGTCGGCCGCCTCCCGGAAGGCGTCGATGTGCTCCATCGAGACTCCATGTGGGGTCGCGGCGAACAACACGTCGACGTCGCCGAGGTCGGTCGGCTCGCTGAAGCGCACATCGAGGTCTCTGAGGTTGGGATGGACGCTTCCAACTGTTCTGTTCGCGTACTCGCGGCTGGTCGCCTGTGTGACCTCGAACTTCGGATGACCCGCGAGCAGGCGCAGCAGTTCGCCGCCGGTGAACCCGCTCGCGCCGACCACTGATGTGGTGTCACTCATCGACTCAGACTCCCGCTGTCTTCATGCTGGGACCTCTGCCGGGTCGGCCGTCTTCGCCTTGGCTTCGAGCCAGTCGACGACCTTCTCTGGGACGTCGACGTCGGCAACCTCGTCGAGTGCCTTGAACTCGACCGTGTGATTCACCTCGTGAACCGTATAGGAATCACCGGTTTCCATCAGGTCCACGCCGAGGAGACCGCCGCCGACGGCCTCGCTCGCGCGCGAAACGAGGTCACGCGCCTCGTCGTCGAGTCCGAACCCCTCGGTGTCGGCCCCTTTCGCCGCGTTCGTGAGCCAGTGCTCCGAGGAGCGCGCCATCGCCGCCACGGGTTCGCCGTCCGTACTCAAAACGCGGATGTCGCGGCCGGGTTTCTCGACGAACTCCTGGACGTAGAACACCTTGTGCTCGTAGTGGCCCAGCGTGGCCTTGTGCTCCAAGATCGCCTCGGCGGCGCTTCTGGAGTCGATCTTCGCCATCAGGCGGCCCCACGAGCCGATGACGGGTT